>CAZXQV010000008.1:0-18078 GCA_964643195.1 uncultured bacterium
TCGAGCATAAAAAGTTGATTATTTGATACTTGCAACGCAAGTGTCAAAGTCAGGACTATGGAAAGGGACTTTGAACAGCCTCGGCCTACTCTTGCATGTCATGTAGCTCGCCATTTCTCCCAATTTGGCGCAATTAGACTCTCTCCTTTCCTATGCTCCTTTCTCTATCCAACACCACTTCCCCTCCCTGCACAAAGGGCTGAATTTCAACCCATAGCAGAGCGCATCTCTTCTTCAGGAAAAGAAAAGCTGGCAAAAATTTGTAACGAAAACCCTGATTTAAATTGTGATCCAAATTCACGATTATTTGAAGTTGTCTGTTTGCTCTTCCAAAATGACCGAGATATTACTTACCATCAAGTAAAAATATTTTTAGGAATGCGTGATAGTATAGCTCAGTTTTATCGACTCGCCCCTCTTTTTACCTCAAGAGATACAGCTGCAGATAGGCTATGGCTTATGGTGAATGTTGATGCGCAAGCGACAGATCAGCAATTACGTTCTGCTGGGCGCCTTATTGTTGAAGGAGATCCTAGATGGCTGCGTCGCAGGATCGTCCAGGAAGTGGGCGATTTTAATGCCGTTGCATGTTGCTATCCTTTTGTCCCAGAAGATCCTCCGAAAGATCGATTAGCTATTGCAAAAACGATGAGTCACGATCATCCTAGTGTATTGGCTACAGCCTCTGTCTTTCCATGTTTACGAGAAAGTTCGTTACTGCAGCGCTATGGTATAATCAAACTACTAGCGCGTCTCAATCTCGCAACTTTTCCAGATCATCAACGTGCAGTAATACAACGAGTTATAACAGAATGTCACCCGAACTCTCGGCTTGACTTTTGCGCAAGATTAGCTTCCCTTTCTCCAGAGGTTTTGATGCAACATCTATTGCTCTCGCCAGATGAGTTGCACGCTGTACTCTTACTCTCAACATCTTCTACTCAAGAAACGAACTTTTTGTCAAAAATAGAGGCTGATGTAGCGAAGAGAGAGCTCTCGACTATTCAATTAGCGCTTGATTCTTCCTTAAAATGTCCAGCTCTTGCCAGATGGGTCTACGAGATGATGCACGCAACAAGGGAATCCGCATTCTTATTAGCAAACTATTTGGCAGACTATAGTGATTTAGAGAGCGTTGGGGCACTCATCAAAGCACTTTATGAAATGGTTCCTGAAGAACGCGCATGGCTTTTGTCTAAACTCTCCCCTTATCTTAATCATCCTCGAATCTTAGATCTTATTCAACTTCCTCACCCTGAACGATTAAGAACTCTTCAAAGGTTTGATCAATTAGTTAGCAGCCAAGACACAGACCTTGGGGGACGCTTTCTTTTTGCAACAATTTGTCGACTCCCTCCGTCTGAGCAAGATCAAGCTTGTCATTATCTTAGAGCATTTTTGCGTAGAGATGATGACCGCTCTTTGAGAGAAGAACTTTTCCAAAGGACACATCATTCTACAACAGCAGCTCAAGTTGCTGATGCAGCCGCGGCATGTTATCAAGAATTGCTGAGCGATCCTTACCTCGAATTAGACATCCACCCAATCGAGATCGCACCAGGCAAGATTTTGCCCCAATTAGCTCCCTACCTAAGAAATCCAATCAAAAGGAGAATGTACATTCGCAGAAAGGGAGACCCTGCCGCAGATGAAGGCGGCCCTTCACGCGAGGTCTTGCAAGGTGGAGTAGAAGAGATTGGTATGGAATTCCGTGATTGTTTCGCATTTGATGCAGGTATTGCAACCATCGCTCCGTTAGATCCTAATTTAAAATATGGACAAGAGATCCTAGAAAAATGGCGTTCTTTAGGACGGCTATTCTATTTGATGGGCGCTCTTGGTATTACCTTACCCGAAGATTTGCAAATGGACCCAGCTACATTTGAAGCTGCGGCCACAATGAGCGAAAATCTCCCACATTGTTTAAATCTAAGGGTTTTAATGCTCTCATGCGGACAGAACCTCTTGAAACTACAACAACTCTTTCTTCAAGTATTTTCTTATGAAATAGCGAAGTTTGGAGAAGAGGCATTTAACATCAGTTACGGACATCTATTGGAAGAGGGTGAACAAAATGGCACCCATGCAGAAAAAAGAGAAGAGCTTGTTGCACTCATAAGTAGCCGCGAGAGATTATTTCAGTTTACCCAAGGTCTCATGGCTATGGAGGGCGATGATAGCATCCCTTGTCGGGCGATTATGGCTCATCTTCTCCAAGATCAACCCGATTTGCGTTCTGTTCTTTCCAATCCCGAAAGGTGGGATTTCTCAAAATTGACCGATGACTGTGATTGTCAGACCGATTTTTTCAGTAAATGGGTCCTTGAGGCGCCTTTGGAACAGCTCCGAAATCTAGTCTTCAGTATGACAGGGTCACATTCTCTCCCGCCGGGAAGGGTCCTAAGTGTTCGTAATTCAACTGCAGTCGATGGACCTTTTCCCCACGCCTGCGTTTTTGCTATGGATATGCCCCCTATACTGTATCCAGACGCTTTGGAGCGTTTTGATGCTAACCATAGCGGAGCATTGGACTCTCAAGCGATGGAGGAGCGCGCTCGGATTGAATCCCTTCTAAGCCTAAACCTTAGGGATTACGCGACCTGGGCACAGCTTCTAAATCAGCTCTCTCTTACTAACACTAACATCTAATATTTATCAAAAATTAATTATCAATTAATTAAAAAAAATGATATAATATTACTATGCGTGTCATTAGAGATTTAAACGACTATAAGCTGGCGCTTCATAATGCAGGTAAGCCCTTTAATGAGCGGCTTTTCAAAATCTGTGCAAAGCCGGGGATGGAGAGCAAACTGCTCTATCTCTATATGCCGACGGCCCTGATGCTGCTTGTCGGGGGAGTAGCCAGCTTTGTCTTTGGAGGGATGATCTTGGCCCACACTCCTCTTTTTGCTTCTATGGATAAACTGTTACACAAATGGACAGCTTGTATGCTCTTACCTGCTGGGTTTGTCCTATCATGTATAGGCATTCTTGGGGTTAGCGGCATCTGGTCACATAAGATAACTCTTAAAAAGATAAAAGATATCTCTCTTGAAGATCCGAATAAACGGCTTCTTGCATTAGCGGGTAACCCAGAAGAGCGCCATTCTGAGGTTACACCAGTATGGGGCCGGATAGAGAGAGACCCTGACCATAATAGCGTTGTTCACTATGCCCTAGATATGAAGGTCTCCGCTACTACACACGATCTGGAAGCTTTCCGAACTCCTATAAAAATTGCTGATAGCCCGACAGATACTGATTTTTTGCACCCAACTCTATCGCAACATCCTCACGCACAGTTGATTGTTCAACAGGGGGATAATCTGACTTGTGTGAACTATGGTGATAATGTGGCCTTCCTCATCAGAATCGAAAACGGAAAGCGAAGATTCATCCTACTTTCTGAACCTCAATCAAACAATCCCTATTTCAGAAAAAAACAAGTGGTAATCACTCAAACTAAATGGAAAGCGGGTGATGAACTTGTAATCGGCGCGCGCATAGCACCAGCCCGCTTGTTGCAAACGGTCATGGATCAAAGTAAAAAATGTGGATCTATCGATTATGGCTATTCCTATGAAATAGATGCTATTGTTGATTGGGCACAAGGACAAAAAATCGTCCTTTAAATAATAAGAAGGTAATTTATGGCAATTGAAAGACCAAGCGGCGATTCAGTTCCAAAACCACCCGAAATGGCCAAGAATACAAAACTGAATATTACTGTAGGGATTGTCGCTTTTGCTGCGCTTGCACTACTTGGTGGCGCTTTGGCAGCTCATTTTGGAGTTGCTCATTTGGGTTTCCTACAAGGCCATACCATCCAGCTTATCTCAAAAGTATTTGCAGGGGTAGGAGCCTTATCTGTGATTGCACGAGTGGTTCATAGTATCTGGCAGACTCGGCAACATAAACAGGCTATTGAGAATTACGAAATTGACTTGAATACTCATGACCAACAATTACACGAAAACAAAATCCTCCTTATTCAATCCCACGATTTTGCTCCAGCCAAGCCCTTGAAAAAGGTTAATCCAACCGTTCATTCTTCATCTCTTTCACTTAAAGAATGCACAGCAAGTCACCTTCTTTCTCAAATCAACACCCGTGTTTGGAACAAAACTTACACAGCGACAACACAAGATGGTGCTCTCACTTTTTCTAGAACGGGTGCATCAAAAGCTGAAGCAAAAAGCTTTAATTTCAAGATAGGTGAAACTCAATTGAAACTACAGCTTTTCGCTGCTGACACAACAAAGCTTGAACTCGACTCTTTTCCAAAAACTCTCGAGAGGGCTTATCAACATTTCTATAAAGAAGCAACAACACCTCAAACACTAGTTGATATGGTAACAGCGGTAGTCAGTAAACCAACACCCGAACCAGACAAGCAACAGCTCTTCGAGAAAGCTCTTGCCGCAACTTTTGCAGCGATTGGGGTTACTGATGAAACTCCTTTGACAGCTATCGTTCGATTGGGTAAAACAACCTACCTTGCAAACCAGGGATCAAACCAAGCGGTCGTTATCGACTACGACGCAAAAAAAGTATATAGCACTGCTAAAAAAGAAGGATTCTCCAGCCAAACAATTCCGACTAAAAATTTAAAACAGTGTTCTATTATTCTCGGTACAAAGGATAGCTGGCTTCAACCAGATCATGTGGGTCAACCTCTTCTCAACGGCCACCATCTAGAGACTGTTTTTCATGCGAATATGGCAAACATGTATCCCGGCATTCTAAAGCAGAAGGAACAGATTGCTCTTCCAGAGGAGCATGCTATGATGGCCTATAGCCCTTACCCCATTCACATACGAGTCTAGCCCAATCAGCAAACTTTACTCTTTCCCAGATCCCACTATATAGTCGACTATATAGTCCATTAAAGTTTAAACTGCCCTTTCGCGTCGAAAGGGCAGTTTAAACTTTAATCGATGGGCTATGTGGAAAATAATCAGATCGAACCTTATCAGATTCTCGAAGTGATTGGCAAAGGCGGCATGGGTGAAGTGCTCCGCGCCTTCGATCCCCTCTGCCAGCGCGATGTGGCGATCAAGCAGATCCGCAAAGATATCAAGCAGCACAAAAACCTCACTAAACGCTTCCTCAGCGAGGCACAAATCACGGCCCAACTCACCCATCCCGGCATCGTCTCAGTCTATGCAATCCATCAGAGTGATGACGCCCTCTATTATGTCATGCCCTATATCAAGGGTGAAAATCTCAAACAAATCTTGAAATCTGCCCATTTGGGAACGCGAGAAGCTTCGATCGCCTCTCTCCTTCCTATCTTTAGGACAGTCTGTCAAACCCTCTCCTATGCCCACTCTAAAGGTGTCATTCACCGGGATGTAAAACCTGAAAACATCTTGGTTGGAGAGTTTGGAGAGGTGATCATTCTCGATTGGGGAATCGCCAAGCGGATCGACGAACCTGACATTGAGATCAACATGGAAGTCGAAGAGGAATTGACACAGCCAGGGAAGATGATTGGCACAGTCGCTTACATGGCTCCGGAAAGAGCTCATGGTGCTCCTTCCTCTATTGCAAGCGATCTCTATGCTTTGGGGGTCATTCTCTACCAAATTTTGACCCTCCACTTCCCTTTCAAACGAGGCAGTGTGAAAGAATTCCGTAAAACCTACCACTTAGAAAAATTGATCGACCCAGAAGAGGTAGCTCCCTACCGCGAAGTACCTCCACGTCTATCTCGGATGGTCAAGCGTGCTCTCAATCCCAATCCCAAGGAGCGCTATATCTCTGTAGAAGAGTTACTCATCGATCTCAATAATCACATGGAGGGTTTGAGTGAGTGGTTTGTACAGACTGATCTCGATATCCACAATAAGCGCCACTGGCTCTTCCAAGAAAATGTTCTTATCTCGCAATACGTTGCTTTGACACAGGTGACTGAAGAAGCTGCCTGGGTAAGCATCATGGTTTCTAAAGCTGCTTTCTCTGAGAATACACGCCTCGAAACTAGGCTTTGTTTGAAAGAAGGATGTGGGGGTCTCGGCATCTTGCTCAGCGTTCCCGAAAAAGAGATGAGAGAAACGCCGATGGAGGGTTATTGCCTCTGGATCGATCAGAATTTCTGCAAACTCTTCCGCAACACTGTTGAAGTCCTCCATCTACCCGAACTGATGCTGAAACCTGGCACCTGGCATAGCTTAACGATTGAGCGAGTTGGTAATAATCTCCACTTCTACCTCGATGGTGAGCGTCGTGCAACCTATGTGAGCTATAGACCTCTTTTTGGTTCGCATGTTGGTTTTGTCGCCCGTGATGAAGCGTTTGAGATGGATCCTTTGCGCATTTCTGTAGGGAGTCAAGATTTGCAGGTGAGCTGCCTCTCCATTCCTGATGCCTTCTTAGCCAGTCGCGATTACAAACGCGCTCTTGCTGAATACCGTCGTATCGGCCAATCCTTCCCCGGCCATAAAGAAGGGCGTGAAGCGCTCTTCCGCGCCGGAATCACACTGCTTGAACAAGCACGTTCTAAGAAGCGGAATCAAAAGTATTTTGGCTTAGCCCTCGAAGAATTCTCTAAACTACATAAAACCCCTGGAGCACCACTTGAGTATTTGGGCAAGGCTCTTGTTTATGAGGCGCTTGGAGAGCATGAGGAGGAGATCAAATGTTTAGAACTAGGCTTGCGTCGTTATAACAAACACCCCCTTGTCGGAGCTTTACGGGAACAGATCTCTTTCCGCATGCATGAGGCCTCTCAATTCGATAGAAGGTCTGCCTATCAGCTCATTCTGATTGTTTTGCGACTCTTGCCTGATATCATGGGAAAGCCCGATACAAAACGCCTTTTTAGCTATCTTGTGAAACATTGGGAAAATCTACCCTTCATGAATAGCCCGATTGACCTTGACTCCCTACTCAACGACACCGCTCCTTTTGCCATTCCTATCGCTTTTTGGCTCGCAGCGCCCTACATCCTTGCTGAAATAGGAAAAAAGTGTGATGACAGCTCTTATGGTGATCTGATCTTCTGTCTTTATGAGCTAGGCAGCTACGGGCTTGCAGAAAAACTGCTTCAAGCAAAAGAGTTTGAAGGGAAAGAGGAGTTTATCAAAAAAAATAGTTTCCGGATGTTGACTTATGCAATGCGCCAGGCGATCAAAAATGATGAAGAAGAAAAGGTGTTTGCTCTTGCCAAGCAAGAGAGCCACTTCTCTCTAGAAGAGCAGATTGAGATCGACGCCTACTGGATTTGGGCATTACTAAAAGAAGACCGCTGGGTAGAGGCAGGGGCTCTATTTGACAACTATGCCATTGAACTTTTAGCGCAGGAAACAACCCCTCTCTACCCTATCTACGGCTGTTATCTGGAGATCACAGAGGGTGAAGAGATCGCTCTGCTTTTCTTCCAAGGAGTGATTGACACACCTTTCCCAAGAAGCTGGGCACTTCTAGGCCATCAGCTTACCAATAATATACTTGACAACCCAGTGTGGTTTTCTACAAGCTTTCTTTGGGAGAGAAGGCAGCTCTATCAGCAGCTCACTCTCTATTATACATGTGCAGAAAATGCTGAACTTGAGGCATACTACAAAGAGCTTGAACGTAAAGAGTATATCTATGTCGCTGAGTAACTTACCTACAGTTGCAGAAACTGAAAAAATTCATGATACTTTTTTCAACATTCGTAAGGATCGTCTTTCGATTGTGGATCAGGAGGACTATACCTATTACACCCTGGAAACCAGGCCCTATGCTGTGATGGTGATTGCCACGACGCCTGACAATCGCTACATCATCAATAAGGAGTACCGCCATCCCACACGGAAGGTTCTTTTGGGAGCGCCTGGTGGAACGATGGATGATGGGGAGGATTTTATCCAGTGTGCTAAAAGGGAGCTTCTTGAAGAGACTGGGTATAGCGCTGAGAAGTTTTTTCTATTGGGTGAATCTTACCCCTTTCCGGGAGTATGTTTACAGAGTACAGTCTTTGTCCGGGCAGTGAATGCGAAAAAAGTGACTGAGCCTAGTTTAGATCACGCTGAATTCATTGAAGTGACACTTTTGAATAAAGAAGAACTGAAGGGTGCGATGCAAACGATGCCCTTAGATGGGATTTTGCTCGCAGGCCTCTATCTAGAGGCAAAGCAAGAAAGTGAATGAGCCATCTCTCTGTGCCTCCTTCTATAGCTGATTAACTCGCCAATCGCGAGGCTTTCACGCAAGCAGAATTATCAATCCAAACTGAATCGACTATAGTTGACGATTAACTCGCCATAAGATAATTATTTCTTGAATGAAGAGCTGTCTATTCTTGTTACTTTTCCTGGTCGCCTGCTCGCCTATCCCCAAAAAAGGGACGATGGTTGATCCTTTTTGCCAACCTTCTCTCGAAAAGAGCGAAGAAAACGCTTTGCAAAATCCATACTTCGTACGCGGTGACTGGCCTGATCAAAATTGGTGGGAGATGTATCAATCAGAGACATTAAATGCCCTAGTAAAACAGGCGCTTCAAGCCAACCCCGATATCCTTGGTGTCAAAGCTAAAATCGATCGAGCAAGAGCTCTATCCATCATCAGCCGTGCTCAAGTCTTCCCCCTTGTGTTTTTCAATGGAAATGAATCGCTGACTTACTTAAGCAAAAATGGCTTGCTCTATAACCTTAATCCTCAACTGGGACGCCATGCCGATGTGATCTCTTTCGATCTCTCTATTGACTATGAAGTGGATCTTTGGTGGAAATATCACAACCTCTTCTATGCCTCTTTAGGCAAAGAGCAAGCCGATATCGCCGAAGCTTCTCAAGTGGAGCTGGTGATTACCACAGCTATCGCGGAAGCTTACTTTGCACTCAAAAGCAATTTAGTCCGTCAGGAGCTCTACCATAGACTTGCGGATGTCAAGCAGGATTATTATGACCTCCTACTACTTCTTTTAGAAAAAGCTTTGTCCACTGCTTTTTCTCCAGCACTTGCTAAAGAGCAGCTAGCAGAAGCTTGGAAGGCTGTCTATGAAATTGATCAAGAGGTCAAAAATACAATACACCTTGTCAACATATTACGTGGAGTCGGTCCTGACGAAGAATTATCCCTCGATAACACACCCCTCGATCCGCCAGAATGCATGGCGATCCCTGACACGCTTTCACTCGATCTCTTAGCTAGGAGGCCCGATCTTGCAGCAGCTCTCTGGCGTGCTAAAGCGTTGAGTTTTGAAGTCAAAGCGCGGATTGCTGATTTCTACCCAAATGTGAATATCAAAGCCCTTTTGGGATTGGATACGTTGCAATGGCGTAAACTATTCGAAGGGAATAGCATGTTCCCCTCTTTCCAACCAGCTGTGCACATGCCCATTTTTGTTTGGGGAGAGACTAAAGCATTAGTTGCTGCCAAAACAGCGGAATTCAATCAGGCGATCGAAGAATATAACACTCTTGTTCTACAAAGCACTCAACAGGTGGCTGATATGCTTGTTATTTTAGACACCGTTTATAAAAAGCGGGAAGAGCAAAAAACGATCTTAGAGAGCGCTCGTTTCCGTCTCGATCTCTCCTTACTCAACTATGAACATGGCCTTGATGATATGCTGCAAGTCTATGAGAAGGAAATCGAATGGATCGAAAAAGCAATCGTCGATGTTGAACTTATCTATGCTCAATATGCCTCTTCAGTTGGATTAATTCGTTCACTTGGAGGTGGCTATCAAACGTAGGACCAAGTTCCAGATTTTTTGGCTGATCATCATCGTCCTCACATTGGCTGGATTGCTATATTGGCTACTTTATTGGCAGCATATCGCCTATACAGATGATGCTTACGTCCAAGGCAACCAAGTTCTGATCACACCTTTGCATGAGGGTTTTGTCACTGGAATCTATTCAGATGACACCTTTTTAGTCGATGCAGATCAATTGCTTGTACAATTAGACGAGACTGATGCGCAGCTGAAATTTGTAGCTGCAGGAGAAACTTTGGCTCGGGTTGTGAGAGAACTCTCTCAAGTTTACCATCAACTGTTCGCCTACCAATCAGATTTAGAAGTGCGGAAGGCGGCATTGATTTTGGCAAAGCAAAATTGGACACACAGAATCAATGTGATCGAACGGGGTGGCGTTTCACTAGAAAATCTACAAACTGCAGAAGCGAGCTTACGTGAGAGTTATTATAGTTTGAAGCAGGTAGAGTCGCTCTACCAAAAAGAGCGCGCTATCATTCAGGATAGCTCGATCCTCAACAACCCAATCGTTGTCGAAGCTACACAAAAATATATCGATGCCTGGGTCTACCTCTACCGCTGCCGGATCCGTTCCCCTGTTAAGGGACTGGTTGCTCAGCGCACGATACAGGTGGGCAGCTGGCTCAATCCTGGCCACCCGATGATGAGTGTGATCCCTCTTGACCAGATTTGGGTGAATGCAAATTACAAAGAAACCCAGATGAAACGGATGAGGATAGGTCAAAAGGCTTTGATTACCTCCGATCTTTATGGGCATCGCGTGCGTTACCATGGAAGAATTGTAGGACTGCCTGGCGGTGCTGGTAATGCCTTTACGATACTGCCTCCCCAAAACTTATCAGGCAACTGGATCAAAATTGTACAGCGGTTGCCTGTGCGGGTGCGTTTAGATCCTGAAGAGATTGCCAAACACCCCTTAAGGATTGGGATGACGATGCGTTCTAGGGTCGATCTTCGGAGCGATTCTGAAGGATTAGTTCCCACTCAAACCGATCTGTCTCCGCAATATCTAACTCGCATTTATGAAACAGAAGAGGCTGGAGCTGCTGAGGCGGCAATCGACATTGTAATCAATAACATCGATGACCTACTCATAGATTATGCTGATCAGGTGATCGCTTTGCCAGCTCTTGAACAGGAAAAAGAGATCGAAGAGTGGATGCAAGAAGTGATGAATGCGATTAGAATTCCGGTCACAAAACCGATTGCGAAAATCGACAATGTTATCCGAGGTAAATTTTGAAACTATTGGGACTAAGACCACTTGGTGGACTTGGAACTCTCTTCATGTCCCTCTTCATTTTCGCTGAAACAACGATGGCAGGACTCTATATCATCGGTGAACAGGGGGGAGATTTTTCAACAGCTACCTACGCCCTCACCTTCTTTGCTTTGGGAAATCTCTGTAGTTTGCCGCTTGGAGACCGCTTCAATCACAAAAAGCTATTCCAGTGGTTCGCCCCCTTGTTTCTATTGACGACGATTCTGGCAAGCTTCATGCCCACCTATTTTCTTTACAATTTTATGCGTTTTTTACAAGGATTCACTTCTGGCCCATTTTTTGTGGTGATTCCATCATTGCTTCTCTCTTTTGCTACATCTGAAGAGCGCAACACCTATATCCGCAATATTCTCGTCTGTACAATGAGTTCAGCGACAATCGGCGGTGCTATTGGTGGTGCTATTGCCTATGAATTTCATTGGCAATGGATTTTGCTTTTCGATCTAATTGGATATCTCCCTTTCTATCTTCTATTTCTTTATGAAATCCGCCCTATTGTAATCGAGAATCCTAAAAAAAGTTTTGATACTTGGGGTTATCTCTTATACCTCTTCAATATCTCAGCATTTGTCATTTTTTTCACAATGGGTCAACAGCTAGATTGGTTCCGCTCTGATTTTTTAAGGACTTTAGCGCTGATGAGCGCTGTGACTATCCCCCTTTTTATCCTCTATGAGCAGAAACATCCCTATCCCCTTCTCGATTTCCATCTTTTGAAAAAAAAGAATGTGCTCTTTGCGCTCTTCAATATGACAGTCCTGTTTGCTGCTTTCTATGGTGTCAATGCGATGCTGTCGATTTGGCTGCATGTTTACATCGAATATTCTGTAAGTTACATCGCTATCATGATGCTTGTGATGACTTTTGCCATTATTTTTGTTTTCATTATCGCAACTCATCCTAAGTACAACAAAAATCTTACGACACTTTTTCTTGGAATTTCTTTCATCACAGCTTCTTCCATTTTTTCTATGTTCTTTAGTGCCGATGTCAATTTTGGGCGGATTGTTTTAGCGCGCACGATTGAGGGGGTAGGACAAGCTCTTTTTTTGCCACCTCTTTATCACATTTTGCTGGATGATCTAGATCAGAAGGATGTTTTGGGGGGGATTACTTTGTATCAGATAGTGCGGAGCTTGGGTTCGGGACTTGGACCGGCTATCATCGTACAGATTTGGGAAAGACGGGCTGCTTTCTATCATACACGTCTTGGGGGTGACTTGACTCAATTTTCAGAGCTTACACGAGAAACTTTGCGTAAAATGATTCCCTTTCGACTTTCTGAGGATCAGAGGATTGCCGAATTAAATCATGCATTAACGATTCAGGTGCAGACTTTAGCGATCAATGACACATTTTTGTTGATTGCATCGATACTGTGCGTTTTACTGATCATGATTCCCTTCTTTGCCTACAGTCAAAGAAAGAGAGCGAACATTATAGTCAATTAAGTTTGGATTAATATAGCCCTATTCTGGTACAATCTCCCCCCATGCAAACAGCTTATGACGCTAAGTTAACAGAAGACAAGTTAAGTGACTTTTGGGAGAAGAAAAAACTATTCATCGCTGACCCCAAAAGCTCAAAACCGCCCTTCTGTATCGTCATGCCCCCACCGAATGTAACGGGCGTTCTCCATATGGGTCACGCTCTTGTCTCTACTCTCCAAGACATTCTGACTAGATGGAAGCGGATGAATGGCTTTGAAGCTCTTTGGATTCCAGGAACTGACCATGCGGGTATTGCGACACAGACAGTGGTCGAAAGGAATCTGCTAGCCCAGGGAAAAAGAAGAAGCGACTTTTCAAGGGAAGAATTTGTCCAAATCGTCTGGGAATGGAAAAAAAAGAGTGAACAAACGATTCTCTCCCAATTGAAAAAGCTGGGTGCTTCTTGTGACTGGAGTCGTCTCCGTTTTACGATGGATGCCAGCTGCTCAAAGGCTGTCCAGGAGCAATTCAAACGTCTCTTTGAAAAGGGGCTGATCTACCGAGGCGACTACCTTGTGAACTGGGATCCTGTTGCGATGACGGCGCTTGCCGATGACGAAGTGGAATATGAAGAGAGAGAGGGCTTTCTCTGGTTTTTCAAATATCCACTTGTCGATGGCTCAGGTTTTGTGCACATCGCAACGACACGTCCTGAAACGATGTTGGGTGATACGGCGATCGCAGTTTCTCCAAAAGATGAGCGTTACAAAGATTTGATCGGTGAAAAGGTATTCCTTCCATTTGTTGATCGTGAAATTCCCATCATCGCTGATAGGCATGTAGATCCCGCCTTTGGGACAGGGATGGTGAAAGTGACACCGGCTCATGATCCCAATGACTACCGGATGGGTGTTGAGCACAATCTACCGATGATCAACGTGCTGACAACTGATGGCCGGATGAATGAGAATTGTGTGCATTTCTCTGGGATGACTCGGGAAGAGGCGCGCACCTTGATCGTGGCGCAGATGAAAGAGCGTGGTTTGCTTGAAAAAGTAGAGCGTCATCATCACAGAGTAGGTGTTTCTTATCGCAGCAAAGCTGTGATTGAGCCGATGCTATCGAAGCAGTGGTTTGTGAAGATGGAGCCCTTCAAGAAACTCCTTCTTGAGACAGAGGTAAAGATCTTGCCTGAGCAGTGGCGGCACACCTACAACCATTGGATTGAAAACTTGCGCGACTGGTGCATTAGTCGTCAGCTCTGGTGGGGGCACCGCATCCCTGTGTGGTATAAGGATAAGGAGGTGGTTTGTGGCGAATGTCCGGGTGAAGGTTGGACACAAGATCCAGATGTATTAGACACTTGGTTTAGTTCGGCACTTTGGCCTTTTAGCACGTTAGGCTGGCCTGATCAAACAGCAGATCTTAAAAAATTCTATCCCAATGCTGTATTGGTCACTGGCCATGACATTCTCTTTTTCTGGGTAGCGCGGATGATTTTGATGAGCGAAGAGGCGTTAGGAGAGGCTCCTTTTGCCGAAACCTTCTTGCATGGCTTGATCTACGGCAAGTCTTATTGGCGGGATAATCCTGAGGGTGGAATTACCTATGTGACTGGCCAGGAAAAAACTGACTATGACAAAGGACAGCCTCTTGCAAAAGGCGTGAAGTCAAAATGGGAAAAACTCTCCAAATCGAAAGGGAATGTGATCGATCCTCTGGAAATGATCGATGAGTACGGCACGGACGCTGTGCGGATGAGTCTCTGTTCTTGCGCGAATCAGACACCTCAGATTGACCTGGACCGCCGTCGTTTTGAAGAGTTTCGCAACTTTGCCAACAAAATATGGAATGGGGCGCGGTTCGTCTTCATGAATTTGGAGGATTTAAAGATTGAGGGTGGGATCGATCTGGCCACTTTGGAAGATCGCTGGATCATCTCCTCTCTAAATCGAATCAATCGCGATGTGAATCAAGCGCTGGAAAACTACCAATTTGAGAGTGCGGCGCAAGCTTCTTATGACTTCTTCTGGAAAGATTTCTGTGCTTCTTATGTAGAAATTTCAAAACCCACTCTTCTCAAGGGTGATAAAGTTAATAAGCAGAAGATTTTACTTGTAGTTCTTTGTAATATGCTGAGATTACTCCATCCGATGGCGCCTTTCATTACAGAAGAGCTTTTCCAGAATCTCAAAGCGAAATTTGGAACAAGTGAATCTGAAGACCCCTATTTGGGTGAAACGCTTCAAGCTTTGAAGGCTGAAGCGTGTGCAGTGGCTCGCTATCCTCAGGCAATTGGCCCCATCTCTCCAGCTGTTGAAGAAGAGTTTTTGGAAGTGGAGAAGCTTGTTCATGCGATTCGCAATATTCGGGGGGAGATGAAAATTCCTCCACAGATTGCAGTGTCTGTCTATCTCTCTGCAAAGGTAGAGACGAGCATCATCGCAGCGCTTGTCAAAGTGGATAAAATTGAGATTGGCACAAACATTCCTGATTTTCCTTTTGCAGCGACAAGCGCAGTTGGAAATATTAAAATTGTGATTCCTCTACCTAAAGAGTTAGCAGAGAGGGAAAAGCAGCGTTTAGCAAAAGAACAAGAGCGTTTGAAACAAAGTGTTGAGCAGCTGAAACAGCTGTTGAGCAATCAGAGTTTTCTAGAGAAGGCAACTCCAGAATTAGTCTGTATGAAGAAAGAATCGCTTCTTTCTTTGAAAGAAGAACTTAAAACAATCGAATCGAGATTAAAAAAAATATGACCATATACTTTAATATTGTTCCCGCTAATGTATCATCTCATTTGTCACAAGAGGTGCCACGGCACGAGAGACGAAGTATCCTCATCCAAGCGACAAATGCTGTTTTTGGACGCCTCTCTATTTATTTCCTACATGAGGGAACACTTTACTATTGCCAAAAACCAGGTAGTATGGTCGCATTACCGTTTGGGGAATTAAGGAGTCTAAAAGCCCGGATGATAGATGAGAGTTATCTATTGGTAGTAGGACGCGCTCCAGATTATTGCGTGGTTATCTTGGAGAGAATAGCAGGTGGTCTAACTTGCTTCGCAATTAAACTAGCAAGCGCCGGACAGTTGTGTGGGGTTCTTCCTTCAGAAACGGGTAGGCTCTGCATAGTTGCGTCGGCACAGAATCTGGTGAGAAGTTCACACACTTTCCAGTGTACTCTCGATTCATGTGTTCTTGTCACCTCGCATCTTCCTTTGCCTTTAGCCAACGCCCGCCTAACTTTGAGCCTGCCCACTCCTGACGGCTGTTTAGAGTTTTACCAGCATACTTCAGGCCAATTCACAGGCCAACTCACCCTTTTTTACCAATCCCCAGCTAATTATCCGCCAACTACGCCTGCTACAACAGGACCTCTGGTGCATCTAACCCTATCCGGTAACTTTATCGGCCTCACCCAAACCCCCCCGCCTTATCCAGTTAATTATGAGAAAGGTATAAATTTCATCTCCTGGTCACCAGAAAAGCCTTCTGAAAACATTTTTGTAAGTTTTCCTGACCAAGTAAATTCTCTGACTCCCTTAACAAATCGTGGAGGAGCTGTACTTGGGATCGATGTTGCGGTATCAGGTACGGTTTGGATGATTGACCGATCTGGCTGTCGTTTATATGAAATTCAATTGCAGCCTCGCCCCGTTCACCAGATGCCGGTAGCCAATCCTGATTCGCAAAATTCTCAAGTTTCTGCAAATCCTGATGGCAGCATCATCATCTGGAGTCTGAACGGTCAAATACAGGCAGCCAGTACAACCTTACCTCCTATTCCTTGGCGACCGATAGAAAGTGCTTTAAGAGTCTCAAAGGAGTTCTCTCTTGGGGTAGTCGACATGCATTCCTGTGGACAATTGCAAGCCGTGCCTGATGGCACATAGAGCTGACTTTGACAGTTGAGCCATTCACAATCTCTCTAAGCGATTGATTTTCAATATGCATTGCATCAAATGCATATTCAGATGATCTACAGCCGCATTTGCACCGAGATAAAGAGCGCTTTCTCATAGGCAAAACGGCCCTCTGCTGTGATCATAATCCGCTCTCCTCCAATCAATGTGCCACCAAACCCATAGCCAAAATTGCGCTCCTTGTGCAAATCAAAAAGCTCAATTGTAGTGTTCTGATCTGTCAATAACATGCGCTTGTCATTCATATCCATCCATCCCCCTGACCCTGCAATCGATGCATAGGGAAGAAAACTAAAACAAGATGTGAGACAGATCTCATAGGTTGCTCCCAACCCCACTTGCCAAGAACTATAAGTCAAATCCACACCATTCACATAATTCGATGCTGTGTTGAAATTATCCGCTATGTAGTTGATATCAGGAGTCGTTCGGTAATATTGCCCTTCCACTCCAAAACCAAGACGGCCAAACTGACAGAGCGTCCCACGAAAACCCACACTCCACGCAAAGTCGCTTGTTGATTCAATGCACAGCAACGAATTGACAGGACTACCCACTACTGCAAAATTACTGATCGGCGCTTGGATCAAGATGTTGCTCACACCCAATACACCAAAAGCCTCAATCCGATTCCAGAAGTTAAAGGCGATCTCCCCGCCATTGGTATAGATGCGAGACAAGCGGATAGAGCCCCGGTCATCACTCCCTACCTTCATATAATTATTGAAGATAAAATCTCCGTAATAACCAATTCGTACGCTTAGAGTATCGCAAGTGAGCATCGGTGTCCCACAATCGCTGTTGAAAAAGACACCATCACATGTAATGGAGGCAATCTCAGGATTATTTAATGGAAGGGCTTCTGTAAAAAATGGAAAACAGAGTAGAAAAGCTGCGAACTGTTTCTTCATGACATGACCTCATAAAGAACTGTCATTAGAAAGAAATGATGAATATTAAGCAAGCTCTTTGTCCAAAGAGCTTATTTGTACCTTAGAGAATCAGATTGTTAAGTACTGCTTCTCTTTATCGATGATATTAAGAAAGTCATTATTCTCTTTCACCACGACAGATGAAAGAGCCAACAAAGCGATCAAATTGGGTAGCGCCATAAAGGCGTTCGCAATATCAGCAATAGGCCAAACCATCTCAATCGGAATCATCACACCTACAAAGACAGCCATCGTAAATAATAAACGGTACCACAACTTAGCGCGAATCCCCAAAAGATATTCCGCACACTTCTCACCATAGTAGGCCCAACCCACTATGGTAGAAAAGCCAAAAAAGATACAGCAGATCGCTACTACAAAGCCGCCATAGGGGAAGCCAACGTCAAATGCTAAAGCTGTTAAACTCGAGCCCGTTAATATTTTCCCGTCAACATTGATATAACCGAGCAGATGAGTGACAGCAATCGCAAGTCCTGTGAAAGTGCAAACGATGGTAGACAAGAAAGCTCCTGTCATTGAAACGAGAGCCTGCCTTCCAGGGTAATCTGTCTTTGCAGCAGCCGCAGCAATCGATGCGCTACCTAAGCCAGATTCATTGGAGAAAACACCTCGAGCAACACCCATCTGCATCGCCATCATCACCGTAGATCCAGCAAAACCGCCCAAAGCCGCTTGCCCAGTAAAAGCAGAACGCAAGATCGTCATCAAAGCCTCAGGAATCACAGAAAAATGGGTAGAGAGCACAATCCCACTACCAGCCATATAGAAGAGGGCCA
>CAZXQV010000009.1:0-5533 GCA_964643195.1 uncultured bacterium
CCGAAGGGATGTGCCCATTGTTTTTTGACTCTGTAAGATGCAAGTTAATTGCTCTATTTTTGTACAAGCCCCTATGATGCTGATTCAGCATCAGGCATTATGTGGAATGATCCTGTCCTCAATATTGAATGGCCTTTTGAACCAGTCATCATTTCAGAAGCCGATCAAACAAGACCCACTTTAGAGGAAATGCATGCATTGTCGCTTCTGTAATCACACCCTAGAAACCAGTTTTTGCGATCTTGGCGAAAGTCCCCTGGCCAATGCTTATCCTGAGAGAGAAGAAGCTCCCGAGAACTTTTTTCCTCTACATGCCTACGTTTGTGACCACTGTTTCTTAGTTCAACTTCCTCAAGTAGAAACAGCCTCAGCGATTTTCTCAGAATATGCTTATTTCTCTTCATTTTCCTCTACTTGGCTTCAACATGCGGAAGAGTACGCGAAGAAAATGGCCCCAAGACTGAAGCCTGATGCCCATATTGTGGAAATTGCAAGCAACGATGGTTATCTGCTTAACTATTTCAAGGGCTTTGATATTTTGGGAATAGAACCTGCTGAAAATGTGGCTGATAGTGCAATCGCGAAGGGAATTCCTACGATTAAGAAATTTTTTGGAAGTCAATTGGCAAGTCAGTTGAAAAAGGCGGATCTTATCATTGGCAATAATGTGCTCGCTCACGTTCCTGACCTCAATGATTTTGTGAGGGGCTTAAAAATCCTTCTGAAAGAGGATGGCATGATCACTCTAGAATTCCCTCATCTTTTGCAGCTGATGAAGCAGGTGCAGTTTGACACGATTTATCACGAACATTTTTCCTATTTCTCTTTGGTAACGCTAGAAAAAATATTTGAAAAGCATCAGCTGGAAATTTTTGATGTAGAAGAGTTGCCAACACATGGAGGGTCGCTGAGACTTTTCGTGCGTCACCCGAAGCAAAAAATGGCTCTTCCCTTAGAACCTGGCTTTGATCGTATAGAGAACTACAAAGAGTTCACAGCGAAAGTGGATAGATTGAAGAGAGAATTTTTGGAATTTGCGAAAAGCGGGAAGAGAATTGCAGCTTATGGAGCGCCTGCGAAAGGAAACACTTTTTTGAATAGCTGTGGGATTACAGCGAGAGAGATTGCTTTTACAGTCGATAAAAACCCTTATAAACAGGGCAGATACCTACCTGGCACAAAAATTCCGATCTTTGCACCTGAAAAAATTTTTGAAGAGAAGCCTGATTATCTATTGATTCTACCTTGGAATTTGAAAGAAGAGATCATGAAAGAGATGGCTGCGATTCGAAACTTTGGTGGCAAATTTGTAACAGCGATTCCCCATTTGGAGATTGTATGAAAATTCTCGTAACGGGTGGATCGGGTTTTATTGGACGCCATTTACTCCCCTTATTAGAAGGACATGAGGTACATGTAATCTCGAGATATCCCTTTGAGACTCCTTTTGCAACTGTTCACCGCTGCGACCTTTTTGAGCCCACTCAAATCGCGCACCTTATTCATCAATTGAAAGCTGAGGTTTTGGTGCATCTCGCTTGGGATACAACTCCTTGCGTCTATGCTGTATCTCCAGCAAATTTAGAATGGTTGACAGCATCGCTCCGACTATTTGAAGCTTTTGTGCGTGCCGGAGGCAAGCGGATTGTAGGAGCCGGCACCTGCGCTGAATATGGCAAGAGCGATGGCCTCTGCCATGAGGATGATACCCCAATCAATCCTGAGACGCTTTATGGGGCTGCAAAAGCTAGTCTCTTTTTCACAACCTCTCGCTATGCAAAACAGCGAGGTTTTTCTTTTGCCTGGGGCCGGATTTTTTATCCCTATGGTCCTTGGGAAAAAGCTGAACGGTTGATTCCTCAACTAATTGCTTCGATAGGAAAACCCTTTTCGATTCGCAATTACCATCAGATTACAGACTTTGTTCATGTAGAAGATGTGGCTCGCAGTTTTCTGGCACTGATTGAGCAGCACATTGAAGGTGCTGTCAATATTGGCTCTGGCAGAGGGATTAAACTTGGAGAGCTTGGAAAAATGATTACTGAAGTGCCTCACGTCTCCGGGATAGAGACACGCCTTGTAGCAAATACTAAAAAACTAGAACGGTTGGTAAAACCTGAAATTACCCTCGAAGAGGGAATCAAACAAACCATTGCCTGGAGGCAAGATGCGCCTTACTATTGACACTGAAACAAAAGTATTGGAGAGGGATGGCGAACAACTCTCTCTTTATTCCGATGAAGCTTTCGAGTTACTTTCCAATCAATGGTTGAAAGTGGCATGGAACCAAAAATATCCTTATACTTTTTCTTGGATGGGACGCCCGATTATCCAACTGCCAGAAGATATGATCCGGTTGCAAGAGGTGATCTACCGTGTGAAACCTGATGTGATTTTTGAGTGTGGGATAGCCCATGGCGGTTCTTTGATTTACAGCGCTTCCCTTTTAAAAGCGATGGGCAAAGGACGAGTGATTGGAGTCGATATTGAAATTCGCCCGCATAACCGCAAAGCTATCGAAGAGCATGAACTATTTGAACTGATCACCTTGGTCGAGGGTAGTTCTACGGATGCTAGTATTATCCAAAAAATTAAGAAATTAATTAAGCCCCGTGAGCGTGTGCTTGTTATATTGGATTCCAATCATACAAAGGAGCATGTACAAAAGGAAATGGATGCTTACCATACGCTTGTCACTCCAGGCTCTTACCTTGTTGTCACTGATGGTTTTATGAAAAAACTAGCTGATGTGCCACGAGGTCAGGAAGAGTGGACATGGAATAATCCATTGAGTGCGGCGGAAGAATTTCTTGAACATCATAAAGAGTTTGAGCTTGAGAAGACACCCTCTTGGCCATTTAATGAGAGTACTTTGACGGAGAATATCACTCATTGGCCAGGTGCATGGTTACGAAGGATATGATACAACCTCAGATTACGACTCTTTTGCCTACCTTCCGACGCCCTGAGAAACTTAAGGCTGCGATTGAAAGTGTGCTTGCACAGAGCTATCCCCACTTTCGGCTGCATGTCTGTGATAATTGTTCAGGTGATGAAACGGCTGATGTTGTCAGGAGTTTCCAAGATAAACGCATTCATTATGTGTGCAGAGCTGAAAACATGGGCTTTGTTGAAAACTTTCGACAAGCCATGTTAGATGTGCAAACCGACTATTTTTCATTTTTGTGTGATGATGATAGGCTTGAACCCTCATTTTATGAAGAGCTGCTTGCCCAATTTGCAAAAAATCATTCGATTGGATTAGCAGTCTCATTTTTTTCTGATAAAAAGGCTGATGGCAGGACAATTTTCCATAAACGACCTGTGGGTTTCTTTCCTGCAGCTTTTGCCGTTCCAGATGAATGCTATTTTTGTGCGATACTCTTCAGTAAAAAAGTTCTAGCCAAAGTACCTTCTATTTCACCCGATGCTTCCTATTTTATTGATCTAGACTATGTGACGCGCTGTTTAGTGCATTTCCCATCTGTTGTGATCAACAAAAATTTAGTAGAGCGCTACTCGGGCGATGATAACATTTCCAATTCGATGGAAAATTGTTATGAAATTTTGGAAAAAACAGAAGCGAGGCTCCTTGCCTATATTTCAAGAGAAGCACCCGATGCATTTAATTTTTATAAAAAACACTACTATAAAAGGCGGGCGAGCAGTTTTTGGAAAATGTTGGTGCGTAAGAAGTATCAAGAAGCGGAATTTCAGCTGGGCTTCCTTGTCTCTATCACTTCAAAAACGCGTATCTCATTTTATAAAATGCAAATCACTTTTTGTAGACGCTTTTCCATTTTTCGAAATTTTTTAAAGCTTTACCACAGAAAATTGCGATACCAAGAAAAGATTTATAACGAATTCCATTTGGATTGATAACTCAAACTGATTCAGCTATATCGGCGGTATTTCTCTGGAAATGCTTCAAAAGCGAGCGCTTGATTCGTTGCTTAACTGGATATCTTTTTGCAATGTATGGCCAATAGCTCAAGTATTTTGGATTAAAAAGCATCTTCCAAAAAAGGTCGTGAAAAAGAGGAACTAAAAGAGCGGACTTACGACACTGTTCTTTGAAATGAGGTGCCTCTTTTAGTTTTTCTAACAGATGCGAGTAGGTGCTGTTTCTTAATTGCTTGTTATGGCGTGCGATATTGCTGTAGTTACTACCTCTGACACGAAAATAGCAAAGAGCTTCTGGTATGAAGGCTGTCGGATGCTCGAAAAGAAAACGATGGACAAGGAACCAGTCAGCTAGATAGGTCAGCTTCGGATCATAGCTCCCATATTTTTTAGAAATCTCTGTGCGATAGACAGCGGATACGGCAGAGAGTTTGAGTCGTCCTTGCAATATCCGGGCGACGGCCTCTTCTGGTTGGAGAAATACCACTCCCTGACTATCTGGAAAACCACAATCTTCTCGATTATCAAGGGGGTTTTCCCCCCAATCAAATGGGCTCCAAGAAAGTGCAATCTGAGGATTTTTTTCCATTAGGGTCATGCTCTTCTCGAAAAAAGTGGGATAACGAATATCATCCGCTCCCATATCATGAAGATAGGGAGCTCTAGCTTCAAAGGCACCTTGACGGAAGCTTGGTATACTGCCTTGATTAGTTTTGCGGTAGATCACTCGAATGCGCTTATCCCAAGAGGCGCATTTCTGGAGAAGAGCGAGGTTCTCCTCATTAGAGCTATCATCGATGATTAATAGTTCAAAATCTCCCCATGTCTGCGCTAATACGGACTCTACAGCCGCTGGTAAGTATTTACCATCGTTGTAATGGGGCATTACAACTGTGAGTTTTGGTGTCATTCAAGATCCGGGTTTTATAATCATTCCCTGACCTGTTGGCAAGGAAAGAACAGAAATGCCGAATTTGTCAGTGAATTGATCAAAGGCTCTTTTTTGTTCTCTTGTAGACCCATGACTATCATAAGCATAATCATCGAGCACAACCACAGCACCTAAAACCAATTTAGGCCAAAAATATTCTATCGCAGCAATCTCTGGACCTGCACAATTCATATCGATCGAGAGGTAGGCAATTTTGGGAGTTGTCACCTCTTTTAAAGTTTTAGGAATAGTTCCTTTTACAAAAATCACATTTTTGAATTCGCGAAAGTTGGCTTGTGCCTCTGCATAGCAATCGGGATATTGCTGCTTAGATTTTTCCATGAGACCCGCAGCAAGCTCGCGCTCATTGAGTTCTTTTTCATCCAGACCGCAAAAAGTATCCATCAGATAAAAATCGCGATTCAGGGAGTTCCAATTCAAATAGTGCATCACCGCGGAGCTTAGGAAGCCTTTATTCACCCCACACTCGACGAAATCACCTTCCAGCCGCATAGCTTGGCGCGCAGCCCAGAGCGCCGTATGAACGCGCCATCTAAAATTGTAGTCACGACCAACAGCCTGCATGCCTCTTTTGTAAGCAGGGTCAAATTGAGGATCTGAAACAAAATCACAGATATGTGAAGAATAAAGGCCATCTTCAGAATAAGCAATCGGCCTTGAGGGATAAAATTTCTGTCG
>CAZXQV010000009.1:5543-17171 GCA_964643195.1 uncultured bacterium
TTTGATGCTACATAAGCTCTCTTTATAGGGCGTACAGCTTCACGAAACGGTTTCAATAGTGGATGCATGATAATTCTCTAACTTGTGTATATACTCTTTCCAAAGCTGTGAATCTTGATGAAATTGCTCGATTTTTGCTACTTTTATCTCTCTTTTTCGCATCTTTCGCTCTATGTTTTTCAAAAGTGTCAGCAGAGAAATGACAGGAGTCGGAAGACTCATCTTATCTCGACGCTTCCTCCATTTGGAAGAGCGCTCTTTTTGCCAGATTTTCTCAGCATAGCCTTTGGCTTTCAAATACTCCCCTTTTTCTTCAAAAAAAGCAAAAGCTCTCTTCCAAATCGATAGAAGACGCTCTTCGAAAAACTCTAATACTTTTCTACGATCTTCTCCATGAAGCAAAGGAAGTATCGCTTCTTTGAGGATTCTAAAATCATTCTCATATGCGACGCTATCAGTCGATCGAGTCAGCTGACCTGGATGATGATACCCCAGATAATAAGGTTCTTTTGTCAATAAGTAGACTGGATATTTAGCAGCACATTTGGAAACAAGCTCTTCATCAATGCCGTTTGCCAAACCAACATTAATGCCTCCTAATTCTCTCAAAACAGAAGTTTTAAATACTAACGAGGGGAAAGTAATACCAAATGTGGATTCGAGATAGGCAAAATAACCTTGAGGAGCTGGATAATAGCCTTCTTTTGGAATCTTCTGGCCCTGCTGATCAATTCCTTTAAAACGATATTGTTCATCAAATACCAAACCTCCCCCGCCACAAAATGCAATTTCTGGATATTGTTCAAAAATTTCGAGAGCTCTTTCAAAAAGATGGGGGCCAATACAATCATCATCTGGAAGAAAGAGAGTGTAATCGGTATCAACAGCATCTAGACCGCTTTGGAAGTTATGGGCGATCCCCACATGTTTTTTTTGGGTCAACAGTTGAATCCGGCTATCCATCTGGGCAACAGAGGGAGTTTGGTCACCGGAAGCATTGTCAACAATGATGATTTTGAAAGCTGGATGACTCTGCAATAAGACGCTCGCGACAGCTCTCCTTAAGAGTTTAGGTCGTCGATAAGTGGGCATTACTACCGTAATCATTGCAGTTATATTGAATGAAGTACCCATTCTTTACTATCTGATTTTCATCCGATCTGCTATACTGTTCCAGAGAAAAACAAATATTTTTATATGCTACTAAGGAAAGGATAATGACCTCAATTCCTCACTACCATGAAACTGAAGAATATCAAAATAGACTGCGTAAGCTGCAAGAAATCCGAGATTTGGGAGTTGAACCCTATCCTCACAGCTTCCAGCCTACTCATTCTGCGGGCAAAATCGCAAAAGATTTAGAAAATCAAGAGATGGGTGATTTTGAAGCTGCTTTGGCTTCTAAAACCGAGAAAGTAGTTGTGGCCGGCCGCCTTGTTCTTTTCCGGGCTATGGGTAAAAATGCTTTTGGCCAAATTCAAGAGGGCATGGATAAGATCCAGGTGATGTTTAGCCGTGACACTACTGAAGTGGAAGGGCTTGTTCCTGGTGAAGTGACCCCCATTAAATTTATCGAAAAAAAGATTGATCTTGGCGATATTTTGGGAGTTGAGGGGCACCTTTTCCGCACAAATAAGGGTGAGATCACGATCTTTGTGAAAAAAGTAACCCTGCTTTGCAAAAGTTTACTTCCGCTTCCTGAGAAGCATAGTGGTGTGACTGACAAAGAGATTCGTTACCGCAAACGCTGGCTCGATTTGATCAGTCATGAAGATGTCTACAAAGTTTTCCACACACGTAGCCGCATATTGCATATTCTTCGTCAACATCTGCATAGCCAAAACTTCGTAGAGGTAGAGACTCCAATTTTACAAAGCATTTATGGTGGTGCTGAAGCGCGTCCTTTTATCACACACATCAATGCGATTGACCAAGATTTCTTTCTAAGAATTTCGCTCGAAATTCCTTTGAAAAAGCTGCTTGTTGGCGGTGTGGAGCGGATCTTTGAAATTTCCAAAGTTTTTAGAAATGAGGGTATTGACAGAACGCACAATCCTGAGTTTACGATGATCGAGGCATATGCGGCTTATTGGGATTATAATGATATGATGCATTTTGCTGAGACGCTGATTGAGAAGATGGCTTTAGAGATTTTGGGATCAACCAAGATCACTTATGAGCTAGAGAGTGGACCGATTGAGGTGGATGTGAAGGCTCCTTGGAAGCGTTTGACGATGATAGAGAGCATTGCACAATTTGGTGGGTATGATGTACCTAATATGACTGATCTGGATATGCAGCGGGTTTTGAAAGAAAAGACAGAGATAGATCCTGCTTTTATTTCTGCTGCATCTCGTGGGGGTTTGATCGCACTGATGTTTGATGAATTTGTATCGAATGATTTGATTCAGCCGCATCACATCACTGACCATCCAGTTGAGACAACACCGCTTTGCAAAGCGCATCGAGATGGCAATCAGAAAGGGATTGTGGAGCGTTTTGAGAGTTATTTTTTGGGCCGCGAGCTTTGCAACTCTTATACGGAGCTCAATGATCCTGTGGTTCAAAGGCAGTTACTGGAAGAGCAGGCTCTGAAGCGTGAGGGGGGGGATGAAGAGGCACATCCGATGGATGAGGAGTTCCTGGAAGCGATTTGCCAAGGGATGCCACCGGCAGCTGGTATAGGGATAGGGATTGATCGTTTGGTGATGTTGTTTACTAATGCGGCTTCGATACGGGACGTCCTCTACTTCCCGATTATGCGCTCTACTTCTTAACGTCGTCTTTTCTTGTCGTATCAACTTCAAGAAGCGGTTGTTTCTTTGTGGATTAAATTTTATAGGAATTAAGGATGTTTAATGCTTCCTCATAATTTTCTCTATTTTTTGATTTAAACTGTGGAATATTACGTTTGAGCTCCTCATCATAAATATTAACTAGGATGTCATATTCAAGTTCTCCTTTTGAAATCGTTGCGATACTAATATTTGGATCTCTTAATCCTCTTCCCAAAGAATCAATAAGAAAAATTGCAATCCCAATATCCTTAATTGTTAGAGAATGGTTTTTTAAGTAAATGCACAGATTGGAATCAGCATTAATATCTGAAAGAAAATCATGAGCTGAATCAATTAATATTTTACGGATTTGCTCCTTTGATAATGGGCCGACAATTTGAAATTCAAGTTCTAAATACCGTATATCCCCTCCTGGCATTGCTACTGTAATAGCAAAAGGTCGCATATGATATTTCTCAGCAATGGATTTGGAAGTGCGTGCCATTACTGCATTTACTGCTTTTTCGTCTGGAGGTATTTCGTACTGCATAGATTTATGAGAACACGCGCAAAAAATTGTAGTACTAATTGTAAAAAAAATAAAAATCAACCACTTCAATTTTATTATCTCCCTAAAAATTTATTTAATCTGCGAATTAGTGCATCTTGGTACGTTAAGCTTTGAAATTGGTGATCGAAGAATGCAGCTTCGGAATGAGAGATGAGGTTAATGATTGTATCTTTTTCTCTATCTGCACCCCTTTTATCAATGCGAGGGATAAAATCCCGCTTTATAGATCCGTTCCGATAATGAGTGACTTGAGCGCATGTTTTCTGATAAATGTAGGCTCCAGGCGCAATAGCAACCACAATCATACGCTCTCTAAGTTCTGGTGGATAATCTAAAAGGGCATTTCTGACATGGATAGCACCTTGGCTGTGGCATATCATTAAAAACTTCGCATCTGCGGAGCTTTTTTCAAAATAGCTATTCCACATTTTATGCAGCAGATGTACAGGTTCTGTCGCAATGTACCTGAGCCCTAAATCGCATTCTACAAGGTCTATTTTATTGCCATGGGTTGCATTGTAAACCGCATGGATGGAATGACCACCAGCTAGCTTTGAAAGATAAAAAGCATTATCATAAGCACTATCAAAATCATTCCAAACTCCATTTATAAAACCAATTGCAAGGTCTGAAATTTCCTTTCCTGGAACTTGGTAGGTCTTGGAAGGTTCATAAAAACCATACATTTTCTCAAAGTCGCCGCAATATTTCATTGTGGGTAACTGAGAGCTATTTGTTTTATCTAGATCACCTCCTCTTTTACAGGTACGGTGATGTTCGCAAAAACAATGGTCTTCTACTTCACCATAGAATTGTTCTTCATTGACTTGTGACTCTAGGCCAAATAGATCGCAGCAGCGTAAGGGATTATTGTGACAATAAGCATAGAGGTTAGGTCCATCGATAAAACCTGCTGGGTCTTTGCTGATCCATCTACTAGTGGATGGGTCGTAGTAGCGAAAACCGAAATTGATTAATCCAGTCTCTTCATCGATAGGCTTTTCGGCATAGCGCCATGGATTGCTTATTGCTGAGGAAGAAATTTGTTTCTGGTAGGCATTATAAATCTTTTCAGTGCCGAATGCTGAATAGGTATAGCTTTCTATAATTTCTCGAGATACTGGGTCCAAAAGGGCAATGACATTGCCGGAAATATCATGCAGTACAGCATAAGTCTGATCTTCGATTTCTATAGCAATGCTTTTTAGAGAGATTTGGTTACCAGCTATTCCTGGCACACGGAGCTTTTTGATAGCGCCTTTTTCATTGAGAACCCCTAGCTCGTGAAGTCCAAGATAAAAGCTGCGTGTTGTGGATAGAGTTTTTTTATTTTTTTCTTTGGAATCGTATGTTTTTTTGATGGCTCTGCGGCCAAAGGGATCATAAGAAAAAGTAAGATAGGTTTGATCCGGTTTTTCGATAGCAATGAGCTGTGAAAGGATATTGCTCGCAAACTGAGTTTCCTCTCCATCGAGTGTTTTTCTTAAAAGATTTCCCTGTGGATCATAAGAAAACTCTGCTTTAGCCTGTGCAATCAACTGGTTAAGGCTGTTGTAGAGTAGGTGATCTTTATTTTCTTTTAGGCGGTTGTCAAGAGAGTCATAGGAGTAGGTTTTTTGAATACCGTTTTTTTCTGCGGTGAGTTGGGAAAGTGCATTGTAAGTATACGCGCTATTTTCAGTAGGAAAATCACCTTTTCTTTCTAGGCCTAAGAGATTGCCTAAAGTACTATAACCATTTGAAGGAACAGCCTCAGTATAATAATCCGTTTCGATAAGAGTTTTACGACCATTGAGATCATAGTGGGTTCGTCTGTCACCACAATAGCCAATGAGCGTTTCTTGGAGAAGCTTGCCTGATTCATCATATGAGGTGTAAGTATGACTATAGAGCTCTTCTCCTCGGGCAGAGAGGCGTTTAACTTCTCTTCCAAAGACACCATCATATGTATAAGCAATGCTAGAATCATCGGGAAGAGCGATTGATTTCACTCTCCCCTTTCGATCGTATTGAAATTTGAGAGTGTATTTTCCTTCTCCATCCTTGACAGTTTCTTCAAGGATTTGATTAAAGATATTATAAGTTCTTTCAACAGATTGATTGCCTAAAGTTGATGCTGATATAACATTTCCGCGTCTATCATAAGTATAGTTGTTCACAAGAAGGTCATTTTTTCCTTCTTGGTAGTGGATTTTAGACAACCAGCCTTGTTTTGTGTATGCATAGGCTAGAGGAGCAGAAGCACCTGGAAGAGTTTTAGCCACTAATTTTCCAAGCGTATTGTAGGAGTAAGCTATTCTTTTTTCATCAGGAGAGCCTTCTGCTTCAATGAGTTCTTCAACTCGCCCCATTGGACCATAAACCCATCGTGTTTTTTGAACAGCTATTTTTTTTCCATCAGTGATGATAGCATTCTCTTCTAAGGATTTATTGCCAATACCATCGTAAAAGATGCTTTGGGAGGAAAGGAGGGTTCCTTTTGCGTCTTTTTTGATAATGGATATAGTTCTGCCGAGAGCATCAAAATCGATTTTGGTTTGCATTCCTTCTGAATTGATGATTGTTTTTTTGAGGCTATTTTTTCCATAATCGATCAATACTTTGGTCTCGTTACCAGAAGCATCCCTAAATAAAATAGGCTCCCCAAATGAATCATAAGCAGTTGTAATAATAAGCTTGTCTGGAAATGTAAATTCTTTTACGCAGTGTCCGGAAGAATCGTAAACCAATCCCTTGCGGAGTTGAATATTGCCAGCCGCATCCTCTGTTCTTTTTTCAATGACGTTGCCTAAAAGATCATATTCAACACATTCTACAGAGTAATCTGATAGGCCGAAATCAAACCAAGTTTTTCTCTTGTTTTCTCTACCTAGAGAGTCGTAACCAATTTCTGTTTTTTTTGATTGCGGGTGATTTTCACTTTCACCATAAGGATATTGAAGAATAGCAATCACTCTTCCTACGGAATCATGGCGATAGGCAGTAAAGGTGTCAGTACTTAAGTATCGATTTCTTAAACTTAATGGTCGAAAGCTATTATATTTGTATTCACGGCCTGTAATAAAAGGCTCTTCTGATTTTTCTCGCACAAAGGATACTTCTTCGTAGGAAACTCTCCCAAGGTAATCATATTCGTAAACAGTAATGATCTGATCGCGGGTTAATGAGCGATGCAGGCTTCCTTCGGTATCATATTTGAACATCTCAATGGAGCCATCTGGATAATGGATTTTGGATGGGCTGCCCCTCAAATTATATGTTTTGTAAGTTGTATACCCTTTTGGATCTGTTACAGACAGGACATTTCCAAAAATATCGTAAGTGTAAGAAAAAGAGGGTTGAATGGATTTTTTATACTCATCTAATACAGTAGGATAGATCACTTTGGTTAGATGTCCGAAAGCATCATATTCAAAATGGGTTGTTTCTCCGAATTGATTAGTAGAGGCGATTTTTCTTCCTAAAATGTCATAGGTATTGTGAAGTGTTTTTTGAAGAGTTCCGGCAGATTCGATGGTTTGGTTCAAATTATTTTTATAATCATAGTGTTTTTCAATTGTTTTATTCTCATAAAGATTGGAAACCAAAATTTCGTTGCCTATCCCATCATAGGAATAGGAAGTGATTTTTCCTTCAGGATCTGTTTCTGAAGTCGCTTGCCCTAGATGATTATAGGTTTTGCCTACAGTAAAAGCATGTACCCCATTGCAATCATACGTTGCACAGGATAGAAGCTGCCCCTGTGGAGAATAGGTGTTGAGAAGTTTTTTAACGAGAATCTCGTTTTTTGTCTTTAAATCAACAGCTTTTTCTTCAATGACTTCTGGAAGTCCAACTCCTGGCAGAACTTCTTTGGGTTTGACCTCTATAATATGTTTTTCCGTAGTACCATAAGAATATTTGATGTCGTCATCGCTGCTGTCATCTTCAATAGTTTTGATGCACACAGCATCGCTATTGTAAAAACGAAATTCTCGTTTCTTGACTGAATCCTTTTCATAAATGAGTTTTTTAATGAGGCGATTGCTTCCTTTGTCGTAGCTATAAGTCGTTTTATTGCCTTTGGCATCACCCAATCGGGTTAGAAGGTTAAGTCCATCTTCTGAATAGCTGAACGTTTTGGTATGGCATTCTTCATGATCGGGGTTAATAATCTGCCCATCAGCGTTCGCCTGTAAAGAGGCCTCTTGTTTGCCTGTTAGATTCCCATAGAGTTTTTCTTCTAAAATATTACCCCGCCCATCATATTTGAAGCAGCGGTATGAATGAATCCTTCCAGTTGCATCTGAGATCGTGCGCGCAAGAAGAAAGGTCGTATCCTGCTTTGTCTCTCCGTAATATTTCTTATCCGTGCGATGAAGTTTTCCATCTGTACCTAAGTGTTCAATAGCTATAAGTTGGAAGCGGTCATCATAGCGATAGCGTGTCTTAATACCAGCTGCATTTGAAACCTCGGTACATTTATCTGCATAATTAAAGCTGTATGCGGTTTCTGGTTTGCCAGAAAGTGCGGATGGACCTTTAAGTGCTTTAACCCGTCCTGCATCGTCGTATTCTATTTCTACAAATCTTCCTTCAGGTAAACGTTTCTTGGTAAGAAAGCAATTGGATCCTTTAATTCCATAGTTGTAAGAAACTGGGATGCCATAATTTCCTTTGACCTCTTTCAGCACGAAAATGGCTTGTTTTCCAAGCGTTAGCTTTTCAAATTCATAGATCAGTTTTTTTTCATCACTCGTGGTAACTGTAATGCGACAACCTCGTAGATTAAAATCATAAGCAAAATGAATCCAAGAATGTGTTTTCTTTTGAGAGGAGTCTTTCATTTCAACAGAGGTAATGTGTCCTTTTTCATCGTACGCAAACAGAATCACATTGCCGCTGGGGAGTGTTTCGGATATGAGGAGAAAATATTGGGGCTGTGTGACCTTTGCCGCCAAATTCACAGCAATCTCTTCTCCAAAAATTTCTGTTGGAATAGTCATCACCTTCTGGTAGATACGTTTTGTCCCATCACCCAAAATGATTTCGCAGGTTTCTTGTTTGAAATGCATCCGGTTATTGAGGTGATTTGTTTGACCGCTCATTTCTCCTGCAAAGCTATTAACCATGCCTGCGGTATCTTTAAGAATTTCAATTTTAAGTGGATCCTTAGTGTCTCCACTGATTTTTCTCCAGCCGCTGTAGCTTAAAATACCGCCTGATCTTTCGCCTGTGAAAGCATAAATCCACTCAAAACGATCTTGTCCTACTTTGCACTCTTTATTTTGAGGATCTCTACCAGTGACTAAAAAATTTTGGGGAAAAATGCGCCATCCTCCAAAATCCTTACCTGTCATATAGTTCTTTGAATTGTAGTAGCGCTGCAAAGTGAGTACATCAGGTCCAGCTATTTCTAGATCCAAATCTGTTTCGCAATAGTCGCCATTAATGACATTGACACACTGAGCAATAAAGCTATCCGGATCTGATTCTGTGGAAGGTAGCATGACTGCTGACATCTGATCAGCACAGAGAGATCCTAAGCCCAGGAAAATCAAAAAAACAGATAGTGCCAATCGGACAAGCATGTAAAAATCTCTCTTTACAAAGTTTTTAAGAAAAAAAATAACAAATACACTTAAAAACTGGTAGAAAAATATGATTGATCTCCTTTCTTATAAGGAGCTCAATGATCCTGTGGTGCAAAGGCAGTTATTGAAAGAGCAGGCTTTGAAGCGTGAGGGAGGGAATGAAGAGGCACATCCGATAGATGAGGAGTTCCTGGAAGCAATTTGCCAGGGGATGCCACCGGCAGCTGGTATAGGGATAGGGATTGACCGTTTGGTGATGTTGTTTACCAATGCGGCTTCGATACGCGGCGTGCTCTACTTCCCGATTATGCGCTCTACTTCTTAACGTCGTCTTTTCTTGTCGTATCAACTTGAAGAAGCGGTTGTTGCTTTATCAGGCATCATGTCTAGGAATTTAAGTGACGCTGTGGCCTCTGCGCATCTAATTCAAAATTCTAGTCACAGGTCTAGGAATGTCGGATAGAAGCACAACCGGAGCTAGTGTTATAGCCGAATCAGTACAAAATTGCAGTGTTTGACGGCGCCAAAGCTCTCGGACCTGAACGATCTTAAATGACCAAATGTTAGAAACATGGGGTCATTTAGGATCGTTTAGTCGCAAGACTTTCGCGTGGGTGAAACACTGCAATTTTGTACTGATTCAGCTATATCGGTTATGTTGGGAAGAATCTAAATCAGATTTTCTTTCTCCCGCATGATCGAACTCAGATAGAAACGGAACGACATTTTCTACGAATTGATCATTAGTTTCTCTTCTAGCCGTGCTATCCCTTCCGTTTGAAGAAGCTAAACAATATTCCCCCCACTCTGTCTGCACTCTCACATTTGTTGACGAACCATGTTGCTCAGCCAAACCTGAGCTCACTGGAAGAGAAATCGTGGCTACTGGTGGATGTGACGATAGTGGATCATTCACCGACCCAGAAGCAGTTGCCTCTCTATCGAAGTATTGATTATGAATTTTTGCTGTCTTCGCGGCCTCGCGCAAAACCATTTCGATGGACTTTACTTGCAAGGGAATCATTGTAATAGTGGCATTAATGCTTGTACCACTTTTAGCACTAACTCCGTGCTCGGGCTGTAGGGTTTTTAGCAGCTCGACTACAACCCTATTAGCGACATCATTTCTAAAATCAACTTTGTCTTGTTCAATCATTCGTTGGTAAGTCTCGTAATGAGTAATGTTCAGCAAAAGAAGGGCCATCTGGGCAATCAAGTTGTCTTGACCAAAGTTAATAGCAAGTCTGATGGTCACATTATAACCTGACCAGCCCTTGTCATTCCCTAGTTTGATTATTTCTGGATGAGTTCGAAGTTGTTCCTCGACTAACCTTACAATTTTAGTTGCTGTGCTGTGCTGGGCACTACCAGCCCACGCTTTGAATGTTCCCAAATACCCCCCCCCAACTGCAGCTGCCATATTTTCTCCCAATATTAATGCGTTTCTTGGATAGACTTTGATTTCAAGAGTGAATCCTAAAAGAAAAGAATTATTCTTAACAAGATCTTTTTTTTCAAAAAAAAGCCGCCATTTCCGCTCGCGCTTTGCGCAGAAAAGTGCTAATTGGATCTCGCCTGCTTAGAGGAGATTCAATGTTAAGCGCGAAGATGCTTCAAATGATTCGGATACGGAATTTGCCGAAAACTCTGCGATAGCGTCTGATTCAATCAACTCTTATTTAGGCTGTTGCGACCCAGTGGGAATTGTTGACTGATCATCAGAAGAAGATGATGATTCAAAAGCAGTCCCTCCCTACAGAGGAAGAAGCCCTTGCAGGTAATTGTGGTTCGATTGTTATTTAAGAGGCGCTATATTGAATTTCTTAGCTGCCGCTGTTATTATCTTGGCAACCGTCTCCTCTGGAAATGGATGAACTGGAATCTCAAGCACATTACCTCCGAAAGAGCCTGTCTGTATAGACACTCTACCTACCAAATTATCTCTTTTGATTGCCGTTAAGAGATCGTCAGCTACTAACTTTCGAAAACGCTCTTTCTGTTCTTTCATCAGCAATTGATATCCTGGATAGTTAGCTGCGCTTTCTAAACATTGTGCAAGAAGAGCACAATTAGACCCCTGATTATCAAAACTCACGCTTGATGTAGAAGGTTGATTTGCCTGGAAAATCTGTTTTTTAAGCCCCTTTTCCACAATCTCCATAATCTTACCTGCAGTTCCATAAGGACCCGTATTAGTTAAATAACTCACAGTACCACCAAGACCAAATAGTGCGGCCATCTTCCTACTCCTTTGTGTTAGAAAAAATTGTCAAATAAGCCCGGAGCGTAAAATAATGTGAAAATCTTAACAAGATCTTTTTTTTAAGCGAGCGCCCGATGGTGTATCTTCAATCACGTAACCACTTGCTAAAATCTCATCACGCAAGCGATCTGACAGCCCCCAATCTTTTGCTTTCCGTGCTTGATTCCTCTGCTCCAAAAGAGCAGTCAGATGTACTGGAGCCTCCTCTTCTTGCTCAAAAGAAAGCACTCCCAATACCCGATTGAACTGCTGCAATACAAAAAGAACTCTCTCTTTATCTCCACCATTCATCTTCTCCATCATCCCATTCACTTCCCGCATCATGTCGAAAAGTGCAGCCAGTGCTACCGAAATGTTGAGATCATCCGCAATCGCGTCGAAAAACTGCTTGATCGCCTTTTCCAAAACCGCATCGACACAGAAGAATTTCTTGCCCATCTTCTG
>CAZXQV010000010.1:0-16535 GCA_964643195.1 uncultured bacterium
GTTCCTTGTGTGATCTGTAATGAGCTTTGTGAAGTAGCATTAGAGGTTCCGAGCTTTGAGCACACAGAAAGTGTGGACGAGGTGAAGTCTGGTGTGTATAATATGGCCCCTGTTCTGCGTGAGGCGCTGCTTTTGGAGCTGCCATCTCGTGCGGAGTGTGGTGGGAGTTGTCCCGAGAGGGAGAAGATGAAAAAGTATCTATCGAAGAGGGAGAGTAATTTTCCTTTTCAAAATTTGGGAGAGTAGGAAATGGGAGTACCACGTAATCGTACGTCGGACAAAAAAAAGAGAACGCGCCGCAGCCATCATGCGAAGACACCGAAAGTGTTGTCTGCATGTGATAACTGTGGAGCAGCGCGCCTATCGCATACTATTTGTGGTGCTTGTGGGCATTACAACAATCGTGCCGTGTTGAATAGAGAAGGGGCGGAGTAGCGAAGTGCGTATCGGGGTCGACCTTATGGGGAGCGACCGCACAGCTGCTGAAATTTACTCTGCGGTCCTCAAAGTTTCAGAAATGCTGAAAGGCGACGACATCCTCGTTGTTTTTGGCACAAAAGAGGCGCTTCCTGCTGCAACTGCTAAAATTGAGATTGTGATTGCTGACGAAGTTGTCGAGATGACGGATGATCCCCTGACGGCTTTTAGGCAGAAAAAAAGATCTTCGATGAGTTTAGGCATCGAAGCGGTGAAAGAGAAAGAGCTGGATGCCTTTCTTTCGATGGGCAATACGGGCGTCTTGATGGCGACTTCTCTCTTTATTCTCAAAACCCTGCCTAACACACCTCGTCCAGCCCTAATGGTTATGATGCCTAATGGCAAGAATAACGTGGCTGTTCTGGATGTGGGGGCCAATCTCAATCCAAAGCCGGAACATATCGTCAGTTTTGCTCGGATGGGTGTGGCCTACAGGCAGATCGTCCATGGAATGCAAAACCCTACGACCGGTCTTCTGAATGTGGGAGCTGAAGAGCAGAAGGGGCCGAAAGAGTTGAAAGAGACCTACCAGTTGATGCAAAAGACCTTTGGCGATGCTTTTAAGGGGAATGTGGAGGGGCGGGAGGTCTTCTTTGGGAAGGTCGATGTGCTCGTGACTGACGGCTTCACAGGCAACGTCTTTCTGAAGACCTGCGAAGGGATCTCATCCTATTTGTTTGACTATTTGAGAGATATCTTTGTTGACGATATCACTATTAGTCGGATAGCTCGGCATTTGCACGAAAATTTCAACTACTCTAAGCATCCTGGGGCTTTGCTCTGTGGGGTGGATGGGACAGTGATCAAGTGTCATGGCCACTCTGATGAGCAGGCCTTGGTTAATGGGATTCTAGGGGCTTTTACTGTCGCCAGGTTGGATGTTGTTGAGAAAATGAAAAAGTTGCTAAAAACCTCATAATCAGTAAGATATCTCGATATTTAAATAGTCTATAAATCAAAGGGTGTTATAGCCGATTAACTAGATAGGTTAAGAATCAATAAATTTTGTTGACTCTGGATAGCTATTTGCTATATAATATTTATTATTAAGAAGTTGCAAAAAAAGGAAGGGGGATTATGAATCGTATAAATAGTATGTTAAAGTCAAAGCCGGCGATGCCGGTTGCCGTGGTAGTGGGTCTTGCGGGATTAACGGCTCTTGTGTTAGGGATAATCACGCTAGTCGGTGTGGGTCGTTTTGATTTTGCGAACAAGATGGGGCGTTTCTTAGGTAAAGGGGGTGCGATTGGATTGGTAGCTGGTGGTGGAACTGTTTATACATTAGCTGTTGGGGCGATTGTGCGCCGTGTGGTGTCGAAGGATAATCAATCTGTGCCTCAATTGTGGAGGAATCCTACAGGTGGCGACTTACCAGCGGGGGGGGGGGTAAGCCAATGATTATGATTGTTAAATAACAGAACAGACCAGAATCTCCGGAATCTAGTGAATTAATGGACGATGAAGGGTAAGGTGGTGCGGGGATTATCAGCAAGCCCCACCGCCACCTTCCTTAGGCCTGAATCAAAAAGCAATTGAATAGTTGAAAACCTCTCTCGTTGAAGAGAGGGGTTTTCGCTAATAACGTAGTTAACCATTAAAAAAGAGCGATCAAATGGATTGTGTAGAAGGGTTTAGAAATTCTAAGTCGGTGACTGTAGCACAAGTTGTTATGGTAGTTTTGGCAGCGACGGCTGTAGCAACTGCATTGATCGCCATGATCGGCCGTTTTCATGGTGCACATCAGATATCTCATGCTTTAGGTCCCGTGGGGAAGATTAGCATGCTCACTGCTGGTAGCGTGGTTGGTGCTGCAGTCATTCTGACTATCGTTCTACGCTGCTGTGTCAAAAAGCAGAGCCTAAAAAACTCAAATAATTCATCTTCAAGATCTGGTCGAGATGTGTCCATAACTACCGATGATGTAGAAAGGGACATGGCTGCGAAAATGGTTTCTTCAACCCACGACTCTTCGGGCAGGTCAACTCCTGTTGGAGCTCTTCATGAATCGGTTCGATTCCCAAGCGATCAAGGGGCGCCGCATCTGGTAATGGTAAGACCCTCCACACAGGTTCCGTCATCGCCAGCTCCACCCACAGAAAAAGAACTAGCATTTGATGAAGAGATTCGTCGGAAGGTCCAGGAGCACAACCAAAGCCACCCACCTCAACTTCTTGTATCCGACTTTTGCCAGTCATTGGCACATAAGCATCCCTTCGATGTGCGACAAATTCTAGGAGCAGAATACTATATATGTCTAGCACGTGTGATAAAGAGCTCTCCTACGCCGATAGCAGAGGAAGCAGTAATGAGGGAACTAGCCATAGTTAAAGAGGCAGTATATTCACGATTACGAGGGCAAAATGATGTCGGATCTGCCTTTATTCACCTTTTGATGCCAAACGAAGAACGCTTCGGTAAGAAGTCAAATCGTTCGATTGCTAATGCCGCACAATCACGGATAGATATTTATGATGTGTCGCAAAAGCGTCAAGCCTTTTTCTCTGAAATAGACGATTGTGCTGAAGAAAACAAAAAGGTCGGGGAGCTAGCTCGGATGTTGGCCGGGTCCCATATTTTGTCGCAAAATTGTGCGATAGGTACACGATACTATCTAGATTTAGCACAATTAGTCATTGATGAAAAAATCACTAGAAATCAAGCGGACCAAGAGGTAATGACAATTAGCTATATACATTCCATAAGCGGACAGATTGATTTGATGCCTGCTTTCATCAACTCGGTTGAGGGATTACCATTGGGTGACCGTTTTAAGCCCGACGAAAATCGCACACCCGATCAGATCGCAGAGGATTGGCTGGCAGTTCAACACAAACTTGCTCAACCAAAGAAAGAGGGCAGCCGCCCAGCAGTTTCCTCTGCAGATGACGATGATCATGAATGGAGGGAGTATCACCAATCCCTATCGGTGACTATAAAATCGGATGCAAGTACGCCAGTTTCGCCAGAGATTCCGTTGCCACGAGCTCCTTCACCCACAACCGAAGAACTAGCATTTGATGAAGAGATGCGTGCAAAGGTCGAAGCTTACAACCAAAGCTCCCCACCTCGAACTCTTCAATTCGACTGTTGCCAGTCATTGGCACATAAGCATCCTTTGGCTGTGCGACAAATTGCAGGAGCACAATTCTATATACGTCTAGCAAATTTGATAAAGAGCGATTCTGAAGGGATACAAGAGGCAGTAGTAACCAGGGAACTAGAGATAGTTCAAGAGATATGTGTAGCTCTAAAAGGGGAAAATGATTTAGCATCTGCGGTTATTTGCCATTCCATGCCAAACCCAGTACGTTTGGAGATAAAATATAAAATATCTAGTTTTGATATGGCAAGACAATTGATAAACATGTATAGAATGTGGAAAACGCGTAAGGACTTTTTATCTCAGATAACCGATCTTGCTGAAGAAAACAGAGAGGCCATCGGCCTAGCTAACACTTTCGCCTTGACCCATTCTTTCGAGCAAAATGTTGCGACAGGTGGAGAATACTATCTAAGTTTAGCATTATTAGTGATTGATAACAAAATCAATCGCGATCAAGCGAATCGAGAGATAATCATACATGAGGAGATGAGACGGATAGCGGGAAACACTGATTTTATACCTGATTGGATCAAACGGGTTCGTGGCTTGCCATTGGATGAGCGTTTTAAGCCCAACGCAAATCGCACAGTTAAGCAGCTCGCACAGGAGTGGCTTGTAAGCACAAAGACATAAGTCGCTGCATTTAATCCAACTACGAACTATAGATCCAGCGGCCTTGCTCTTTTTCAAAGAGGCTCCTCTCTGTAAAACTCACGTCCTGCCCATTTTGAAACAAAGTCGCATGAAATGTCACATGCCTAGGCTCTACCTTCATAATCTTTAAATCCCGAAACTCCGTAGCTAGACAAAATGCCTCAATCTCTTTTCTATCTCTCTTATTTGTTTGGGTCAACAAGATATAGTCAATAAGGCCTAAGGCATAAGCGCTATAGCGAGAACGCATCAATTTCTCTGGCGTTGGCGCCCCCTCCCCTTCGTGATAGAGCTTGCAACACTCCTCATACTCTTCACCGCTATGGCAGGGACAACGCATGCAACATCTCCATTTTCGGATTTTTACTCTCTATTTCATCCATCGCAAAATGCAAGGGATTTGTCATCACACGAGTCAGCGTCTCAGCCATCTCTCGTGGATCAAGTTTTTTATGAATGAATTCTGGGCAAAGTTCTCTCTCTGCAATCAAATTCACAAGACTGTAGTAAGGGAGCCGAATCTTGAAGAGATGACGTGCCAAGAAGTAATGGAAAGAGGAAAGTTTGTAGGTCACTACGGTCGGTGTTTGGTGAAGCCCCAACTCCAGAGTCACTGTCCCACAAGTCGCAAAAGCCCCTTTGACCCGTCTCATCAAATCATAGCGCTCTTCCGAGGGCACTAAAGTGCAACCTCGCGCCCTCTCTGCAATCAACTTGTGCAGTTTGGGACGAGCCACCGAAATATAAATCGGCTCACCCAAAAGCCTCGCAGCTTCCAACTGAAGTGGCAAATTTTGCAAGAGCTGTTCTCTACGACTCCCCGGAAAGAGCGCAATCCCCTCAGAACGTTTGATCGGCAGTCTCTCTACCTTCAAAGGATGCCCGACGTAGGAGACTGGCAGCTTTTGAAAAAGCTTCTTCTCAAACGGCAAAATGGCCAGTAGATGGTTGAGATTTTTTTCGAGCAGTGTTTTGCGATTTTTCCGCCACGCCCATATTGAGGGACAGACATATTGGATGATCTTGCCCGTGTAGCCAGCTTTGCGTAATTTATCAGCAAGCAGCAGATTGAACTCAGCATAGTCGATCAAAATCACGCCGCAAGCCTGGTTCTCCATGATCCAATTCCTGATCTGATAGAGCCTTCTCAGAATCCGCGGTAATCTTGGTAGCACAGCCGAAAAACCCATCACCTGAAAATCTTCAAAATCGAAGAGAGGTTTTAACCCAGCTTTTTGCATCGCAGGTCCACCAACACCCACACAATCATAATCGCCCGTGATCAAAGGAGCACCAAGCAGATCTCCACTAGGCTCGCCAGCAAAAAAAAATAGTTTAGATTTTGTCATGGGTGATCTCTTCCCTCACCTCATGCTGCAACCTTCTACCCAACATCCAACGCACCATCAACATGTCGAGGATCGGTCCAATCGAACGGTTGAAAAAGTGGTACTTAGTCACACCGTGCTTCCTCTCCCGATGCTTCACGGGAATCTCCCGCACACGCAATCCCTCCATACAGAAGAGCGCAGGTAGAAAACGGTGCATCCCTTTATACATCTTGATCTTTCTCAAAGCCTCTTTGCGATAAATCTTGAGGCTGCAACCTGTATCATGCATCTCATCCTTGCAAACCCGGCTCCGCACCCAGTTCGACAGTCTTGAAATCATCCGCTTATTCCACGGATCCCGACGGTCCACCCGCCATCCTACAACCAAGTCGCAATCTACGATTGCCTTCGCTAATTGCGGAATGTCCGAAGGATCATTCTGCCCATCTCCATCTAGCGTGATCACAAAATCCCCCCGCGCATGCTCAAAGCCCGCGGCAAATGCACTCGATTGTCCATAGTTGCTCTTGAAAGCGAGGATCCGCAAATAAGGCCTCGTTTTACACAGCTCTTGAAGAATCAATAGACTGCTATCCGTCGATCCGTCATCGATGCAGATCAACTCCCAAGGTTTGCCTAAACTATTCATCGCTGGCTCTATCTCAGCAACAAGGCCCCGGATATTCTCTTCCTCATTATGAATCGGAATGACAACGCTATAATCCAATTACCTGCCTCCTCGCAATGCCTCTTGAATGAAGAGGGCACCTGCTTGAAAAATCTCTCGGCTTGTTCCATGTCCTTCACGTCCAATCGCATGTGAAATCGTAAGCTCTGGCTTACAATGCCTGATCTTTTTTTCAAATGCCTCCTCCGTCAATTTCCGGATGAAGCTGTAACAGGAGTCTGTATCCACAAGTGTATCTCGATTTCCAATATAGAAGCGTAGATGATGGAGATGAGTCAGTTTTTCCACAAGGTTTTCAATATCAAAGTGCGCCACATCGCTGTCTGCGAAAGCGGGGAGAGTGGAAAGTTTTGTCAAAGGAGCAAAAGCAACGAAGCTTTTAATCTGTGGCACGAGACTGGCGATATGGGCCGCCAAAAAGGCGCCTCGAGAAAGACCGCCGATCGCTAGATGCTGAGGATCAATCATCTCTTTTCTAATTAACTCATGAATCGTATCGGCAGCTCTTTTGATGAAAGGAGTCAAGATATCATGACCCCGTTTCAACTGATCGGCCCAATATTCAATCGCTTGAAATTTGTCTCGATCATCCTCATGGCCAGGCAAAGTAAAGGCGAAGATGCGTAGCCAATCGTCTGCTGCAAAGGTTGCAGGTTGGCAGTAGGGCTCTAAATGCAGAGTTTCTTCAGCAGAAATCGAGAGGTAGATGAAAGCGGGGAGTGGACCACTCTCAGGAGGTGGTCCCAAATAGTCAAGTTGCAGGTTCATCGCGCCTCCTCTTCCACTTTTCGTAAATCTTAAATAGGTCGGGCTCGACAAGCGAGCGTAATTTCAGAAAGGTCAGTGCCAATGGAAAACTCTTTTGACGCACAATTCTTGAGTGTGATTGTCGCTTATTATCCAGAGGAGCCAGCCGGTATTGGAGATACAAGATCGCATGAGCGGTTTGCCTGATTCTTCGTGGAAAATGGGCAAAAGGCAAAAAGAGGAGCTCATAGATCAACCCTTGGGCCAAATCCATCACTTCTCCAATCTTATGATCAGCAGTGATGCGGGTGTTCAAAATTGGGAAAAGAAGAGCGGCTGTTAAAACGGAGCGATCAAGAGCGCGGTAACCCTCTTTTTTGTTCATCGCATCACAGGCAGCCAAATAAGCATAGATTTTTTTGCCAACCTCTTCCTTGAAATAACTGGTCAGTTTGGGAAAGAGCTCTTCTAGCAGCTCAGTCTGCACCATTTTTTCAAAAAAAGGGGCTGCAGCTCCTGACTCCAACATTCGAAACATCTCTTCAAGCACGCGGGCTGGCGAACTTTTGGCGATGTCAGGACGACACTTTTTCAAAGCTTCGCTCTCTTTTTTACCTGTTTTGAAGTCAAAACGGGCCTGGAATTTGAGCATCCGGATCATGCGCACAGGATCTTGACGGAAACGCATTTCAGCATCGCCAATCGCCCGCAAAAGATGTTTTTGTAAATCTTCATAGCCACCCACATAGTCGATGATCCTGTGATCTGTCGGGTCATAGAACAAACCATTGATTGTAAAATCCCGGCGGAGCACATCTTCTTCTGCAGTTCCCCAGATGTTGTCTCTGACGATCAGCTCAGAGTCCGTGGCATCCCCCGAGCGGAAAGTTGCGACTTCTACAATGTTTTGGCGGAAGCGCACATGAGCGAGTCGGAAGCGTCTCCCAATCAAAATGCAGTTGCGGAAAAGTGCCTTTACCTCTTCAGGCTTCGCAGAAGTGGAGATATCAAAATCTTTGGGATGTTTTTTGAGGAGGAGGTCACGCACTCCACCACCCACTAAATAAGCCGTATGACCCGCTTCTTGCAGTTTGAGGAGAACCATCAGCGCATTCTTGTCGATCAAGTTGTTGCGGATGTGGTGATCTTTCGACGTGTAGATTATCGGTTCCATTTCACTTTATCATACAGATGTGGGAACTTCTTTTCTGCGGAAAATTTTTTTTGTAGCTTCTGATACCTTTATTCAAAATAAATTTTTTCAAAATCTCGACGTTCTAAAGGGGTAGAACTATATAGCATTTTGCGGCCGCCTAGCTGATTGCAATAAAGGTCTAGGCTCTCCTGATAAGGACCATAAAGCCCTACATTGATCCAACGCGATTTCCCAAAATGGGGTGGCAACAACTGGGGCTCTTCTGTTCGTTTTATTGGATATAGCCAAATTAGAACAATCTGATTTTTCTGTAACAGTTGAGATACCCCCGCCGAAGCGTGGGGGTATCTGAACTATTACAATTCAAACTGAATTGGCTATAATACCCATCAAGAAACTCGGACCGTTCGAGGCATTTTCTTGCCTGAAGTTTGCCGCATATTTTTTAAATGATTGCTGGATAATGCTCATCCTTATTTCACATCTCAAGAGCAAAGAGATCTCTATATTGATCCGCTTACAGGCCTGCCATGTAATCCTCATCTTGATGATCGGGATGGGAGGACTAGGATCGTCGCTTATCCTAAGGGTCAAGCACCGACAATACCCAAACCTGTAAACTGGTCGACACTACAATTTAATAGACCCAATCAAGTTCCAGAATTGCCGTAAGGAGAACCCTTAGAGAAGGAACAGGTGTTCACCGAGAGGTCCAATCTAAGAACTTTACCTTTTGCCGATGAGCCTCAATGGCTGTGAAATGGTTGACCATGATCATTCATGGCATATATCTAGAATTTTGGTCTAGACAAAACGGGCCACTTTATCGTAATCTCTTCGATTGTGCATGAAATAGACCCTGTTGTCTTATATAATCCGAAAGAGACTACCTCGTGCGTTTTTTATTGATATACTGATTGCTACTTTACAGCAAGGCCATTATCAGAAGGATGATCTATGCAGTCTCAGCCTAAGACACCTCAGCTTTTCATTTTATTGCTTCTTGCTTCCTTTGCATCTGTTTCAGCTGTGCTATTCACACCCTCGCTTCCGCTTTTGGCCAAAGATCTAAATATTAGCAATGCGCAAGCTCAGTTATCGATGACTGCTTTCCTCATTGGATATGCTTTTGGAAATCTACCCTACGGCCCTATCTCCAATAGATTAGGAAGAAAAAAAACTATCTATATGGGCATTTTTTTCGCTATTTTCGGATCTATTCTCATTCTGGTAGCTGGTGGATTCGAGATCTTTTGGCTTTTGATTGTTGGCAGATTTTTACAGGCTCTTGGAAGCAGTGTTGGCTTGAAAATCACCTTTACAATGATCGGAGATGTCTATTCTCAAACAGAGGCGACAAAAAAAATCTCCTCGATCATGCTAGCATTTGCGATAGCTCCTGGTCTCGCAATTGCGCTCGGTGGCTTATTAACAAAATACTATGGTTGGGAAAGCTGCTTCTATTTTTTAGCTATATATAGCGTTTTTCTAATGCTGCTATCGATCGTTCTGCCAGAGACTTGTAAAGAGAAAGACCCAGATGCGTTGAATTTGGTAAAAGTTAAAGATGGCTTTCTAGAACAGTTGAAGCATAAAAAGTTGATTACGTGTGCCATCATCATGGGTTGCGCAACCTCCTTTGTCTATCTATTCGCCTCGGAAGCGCCCTTTATAGGCATCGATTATTTGGGATTGGCTGCTGATGAGTATGGTGTTTTAAACTTCATTCCACCGATTGGCATGATCATCGGTTCCCTCTTAGCTCACCAATTAGCTGGTAGAAGAGAAATCATTTCGATCATGACGCTTGGCATTACGATTTCTCTGATTGGCGCCATTGTGATGCTCACCCTCTTTTTAGCTGGCATTGTAACCATCTGGTCTCTATTCATGCCTATGCCGTTTATTTACATTGGCTTATCACTTATTTTCTCAAACGCCTCGGGCTTGGCTATGTCCTATGCAAGAAATAAGTCCAATGCGTCTGCAGTGATGAATTTTATTAATATGGGGATGAGCGTCATAGCGCTATTGATAATCGAGTCTCTGTCAAATAATAAAACTTACATTCTACCGCTCTTTTTTCTCAGTTTAAGCAGCCTCATGCTACTTCTCTCTTCTCTTTTTCTTAAACCTCTACCCCTATCTAACAAAAGACCTTAATCATGAATAAGTTGTAGTTTTTTCTACAATTTTATCAAGAAAACACCTTTGTAGATTTGAACAGTCTCTTATGTCTATGCTTTTTCTCACGATGAAATGCGAATCGCTCTTTTGTATTTTACAGCTACTATGCTATAGTCCGGAAAAATGAAGAAACTGTTTGGAACAGATGGCGTCAGGGGTCACGCCAATCACTACCCTACAACTGTTGAAGTAGCTCTTGCTTTAGGCAAAGCTGTCGCAGCCGTTCTCCTCAAAAAAGGGACGCCTCAGCGTGTCATCATCGGAAAAGATACCCGCCTCTCAGGCTATATGTTTGAGAATGCCATCATTGCCGGCTTGAACTCAATGGGTGTAGATACCCTCATGACGGGTCCTGTGCCTACCCCTGCCATCGCCTACTTGACAAGAGCTTACCGTGCTGATGCTGGCATTATGATTTCAGCATCTCATAATCCATTCTATGACAATGGCATCAAGATTTTTGGTCCTGATGGTTACAAATTGCCAGATTCTATAGAAAAGCAGATCGAAGCACTTGTTGAAAGTCAGAAGTTTGACCTTCCAAGTGATACGGGACTCGGGCGCAATAAGCGGATCGATGATGCAGATGGCCGCTACATTGAATTTGCAAAGGCTACATTTCTGAAAAATGGGACTCTTGAGGGTCTTAAAATTGTTTTAGATTGTGCCAATGGCGCAGCTCACCGTGTGGGGCCTGCAACTTTTTGGGAGTTGCATGGTAATGTCACTGTGCTCGGTGATCGTCCAGATGGCCGCAACATCAATGATGGTGTCGGTTCCCTTTTTCCTGAAAAGATGCAGAGGGCTGTTGTTGAGACACAGTCAGCTGTGGGGATTGCACTCGATGGCGATGCAGATCGTATAGTGATGGCGGATGAGAGGGGAGTGCTCGTTGATGGCGATAGCATTTTGACGATTTGCGCGCAGTGGCTCTATGAGAGAGGGCTTTTGCCAAACAACTCTGTTGTCACCACTGTGATGACTAATCTGGGTGTGGTTAAATATCTCGAGAATTTGGGGATTGAGGTATTCACTTCCAAGGTGGGTGATCGCTATGTTTTGGAAATGATGCGTGAGAAGAATGCATTTCTTGGTGGTGAGCAGAGCGGCCATATGATTTTCCTTGAGCACAACACAACGGGCGATGGGATTGTCTCAGCATTGCAAGTGTTGCAAGTGATGCTTGAAAAGGGGAAGAAATTGTCTGAACTTGTTGCAGGCATAGAACGTTATCCCCAAGTATTGATCAATGTCGCTGTCAGTCATAAACCTCTCCTAGAGCATCTCAAAGCAGTCGATCGCATGATCGCTAAAGTGGAAAAAGAGGTAGAGGGGCGAGTCCTTGTGCGCTATTCAGGGACTGAGAAGCTCTGTCGTGTTTTGGTAGAGGGAAGGGATGCTGAGGCTGTAAAATTTTCTGCTGATGCAATCGCAGCCGTTGTGAAAGAGGAGATTGAGGCATGTGCGGTATCTCAGGTTACCTAGGAAAACGTGATGCGATTCCTCTTGTTATGGAGGGGATTCGTTGGTTGGAATACCGGGGCTACGACTCTGCTGGTATTGGGGCGATTTCGAAGAACCAACTCTACATCGAAAAGAGGGTAGGTAAAGTAGCCGAGCTTGAAAGGGCTCTCAAACCTTTTCCTTGTCATATTGCGATTGCCCATACTCGCTGGGCGACTCATGGCAAGCCAAGCAGGGTAAATGCCCATCCTCACACAGATGTTAGCAAATCTGTCGCAGTTGTTCACAACGGTATCATTGAGAATCATGAGCAGGTGCGTCGTTTCCTAGAAGAGAAAGGGGTGACCTTCGTTTCTGAGACAGATACCGAAGTGATCGCGCAATTGATTGGTCATCTCTATAAAGGAAGTATTTTGGAGGCTGTGCAAGCAGCTTTGGCCAATTTAGAGGGGGCTTTTGCGATTGCGGTGATCCACAAGAATCATCCGGAGCAGATGATCGCGGCAGCCAAAGAGAGTCCACTCGCTGTGGGAATTGCTCAGGATGGTGTTTTTTTAAGTTCTGATGCGCGGACTTTCATGAAATACACGAGAAAGGTGATCTACCTCCAAGCATCTGAGGTCGCATCGATCACTGAGAATTCTGTACAGGTGTATGATGTCGCTTCTCAGCCGGTCAACAAGCAAATCGAAGAGCTCACTCATGAATATGATGCGAGTAGCAAGGGTGAATTTACGCACTTCATGCATAAGGAAATTCATGAACAGAAACAGAGTATTGTGAATGCGCTGCTTTCACGCTATTCTCTCGAAAATGGCTCAGCCACACTGGATGAACTCGATCACCTCGATCTCAAAAGTGTCGAGCGTGTTGTCATTCTAGCTTGTGGGACATCCTATCATGCCGGGTTGATCTGTTCTTACATGCTTGAAGAGCTTGCCCGCATTCCCACGGAGGTAGAAGTCTCTTCGGAGTACCGCTACCGCAATCCGATTATCAGACCCAATACTCTTGTATTAGCGATTAGTCAATCAGGTGAGACAGCAGATACTTTGGCTGCCTGCCAGGAATTGAAAGAGAAGGGGGCGAAGATCATTGGATTGTGCAATGTGCAAGGATCTTCGCTTTCTAGAAAAGTAGATGGCTCTCTTTTCTTGAGAGCGGGACCCGAGATTGGTGTGGCCTCAACAAAGGCGTTTACAAGTCAACTCGTCGTGCTCTTTCTTTTCACCATCAAGATGGCACGGATGCGAGGAATGAGTCAGTCTGATGGTGAGCGCTATTTGAAGGAGCTGGTTGCTCTGCCTGAGAAGGTGGTGGAGACTCTTGCGCAAGAGTCTGAAATTAAGAGAATTGCAAAAAAATATAGTCGATATGACAATTTCTTTTTCTTGGGAAGGCGCTACATGTTTCCTACAGCATTAGAAGGGGCTTTGAAGCTTAAAGAGATTGCCTATATCAATGCGAATGGTTATGCAGCGGGGGAGATGAAGCATGGACCGATTGCGTTGATCGATCCCTCTTGTCCCACTGTTGCCTATTGTGGTGATTGTTTCACTTTATCGAAGTTGGAGAGCAATCTTAGGGAAGTGAGGGCGCGATCGGGCCGAATTTTGGCAATTGCTCCACAAGGTGCGGATTTAATCGAGGCAGTTTCGGATGAGATCATCTGGATACCTCGGACTATTGATGAATTGTCACCGATTCTTTCGACGATTGTGAGCCAGCTTTTTGCCTATCATGTGGCGGCGTGTAGAGGAACAGAGATCGATCAGCCGCGCAATTTGGCTAAATCAGTCACTGTCGAATAGCTTCTAATGTCTGTATAGCTGATTCAGCTATATTCACAGAAGAACAGTATTCAGTGGGAATTGCGTAATATTTGGAGGAGTAGTGAATCGGTTATTACGGAGGTCCAGTCTTTGCAGAGCTGTCAAAGCGCGGAAGGTGTCTGGCAATACTGTTAGTCGGTTACGATAGAGGTCAAATTGTGTAAGCGATCTCAAATCGCCGATGGTGTCTGGCAATTTTATTAGTCGGTTATCATAGAGGTCCAATGTTTCAAGCGATCTCAAATCGCCGATGGTGTCTGGCAATTCTGTTAGTTTGTTATTACTGATGACAAGCTCGCGAAGAGCTCCCAAATCGCCGATGGTGTCTGGCAATTCTGTTAGTTCATTAAAACGGATGTGAAGTATTTGAAGCGATCTCAAATTGCCGATGGTCTTTGATAATATTCGTAACTTGTTAAAAGCGATGATAAGGCCTTCAAGAGCTCCACAACGGCCGATGATGTCTGGCAATTCTGTTAGTTTGTTATTACTGATGACAAGCTCGCGAAGAGCTGCCAAACGGCCGATCTGTTCTGGCAATTGTGTTAGACCGTTATTATCCACGTCAAGGATTGTGAGTTGTTGCAAACTCTCGATGCTTTCTGGCAAGTTTTGTAAACAGTTATGATTCGCTGTAAGCACTGTGAGATTTGACAACGTGCCGATCTGTTCTGGCAAGTTTTGTAGACAGTTATGATTGACTGTAAGCGTTATGAGATTTGACAACGTGCCGATCTGTTCTGGCAATTGTGTTAGACGGTTACTATCGAGGTAAAGGTATCTCATACATTTCAAGTAGGAAACCGCATCTGGAATCGTTGTTAAGTCGCTAGCACGTAAATTTAGATGGCGCCGGAAGAGCAAACTTCCATCTGCGATAGCTTGTTTCAAGCTAGCCTCTTTTATCCCCAATGCACACAGTGCTTCGAAATCAGCCTCCGGAATATGGGTAGCGCGATTGCGCTCACGCAAATCTGTAGATATAGGTTCTAACTGTTGCCCCTGAGAAGCCGGTTTAGAAGCTGCAGATGCCGGCACGTCTGGATTTCCAGAGGGAACAGCTGGAGCGCTTCCGGGATTGGGTGGTTTATTTGGAGAGGTAACCACTGTAGCGCTTCCGGGATTGGGTGGTTTATTTGGAGAGGTAACCACTGTAGAGGTTCCGGGATTGGGTGGTTTATTTGGAGAGGTAACCACTGTAGAGGTTCCGGGATTGGGTGGTGTATTTGGAGAGGTAACCACTGTAGAGGTTCCGGGATTGGGTGGTTTGGCGTGCTTTTTGGCAGCAGTTATTATTGCAGCAGTTATTATTATGATGAGAATCGCTGTTCCACTAAGCCCTGCCCCGATCTGTACAAAGCGCATGCCATTGATGCCCTTCATCAAACCCGCCAGGCGTAACCCTCCCAAAACAGCGAAAACTATTCCAGTAATTAGGAGGGTAGTTTCTACGCCATAAAGGACCCGCTGTGATCGGAATTGAGAGGATATAGAACTGGTTTCCACTAATCTATTATAAATAGAAATATCACAATAAAGCAACTCTCAATCGCCCCGGGCGGGCAAAACAGGTAAAAAGATTGACCCCCTCTATTATAGTGGTTTAAATTCAATTAAATATTAATATTGTCTAAATCCATGGTTCGCAGGATAGCGGTATGTAAACCAAAATCTGACCCTCGCCAATCGAGCTGTCCAAAAAACAAGGGAGTTTTGGCTCCCTTAGAGTAGTTAGGTCTCTTAAAATTATAAAAAAGCCTATAAGATTCAGCCTTTTGGAAAAAATCTTCCCTAGAAGAAAATGCGGTCAAATCGAAGCATGCATCGATGTAGGAGAGTTATGCAAGATGCCTAATCTAGGTTCAATTGGTAGCGAGCATGTCTTCTTTCACCCATTTTAACTAAAGCGCCCTTTTCCACAAGATCAGCCAAATCTCTTGTCGCTGTCGCCCGCGATGTTTTTGTAATCGCAAGATAATTTTCAGCGCTCAGACCTCCAGCAAAGCCTTTTGGTCCTTCAGTAAACATTCTCAGTAAAACCTTTTCCTGCCGTTCATTGAGCTGTCCCCCTAGATGGGCCATCATCTTCGACTTGCTGATTAAGAACTGGATCAAAGCTATCGACTCTGCTTGCGCTTGCAAAATGATCTCAGCAAAAAATTTGATAAAGCTATCTACAGAGAGTGTCTTGTTACAATGACCCAGCTGAGCATAGTAGGCTTTTTTTCTTGTCGCAATCACTTGTGAAATAGCTAATAAAGTGGGTTTTTCCAAGCTCTGTGATAACGCCTTCTCTACTAGAACACGGCCAATCCTTCCATTTCCATCCTCAAAAGGGTGAATGCTCTCAAAATAGACATGAGCAACAGCAGTCTTTGCTAAAATTGAATCCTTGGAATCATTGAACCATTCAATAAAACGCGTCATTTCATTCATTACTTGTGAAGAGGGTGGCGCTTCAAAATAGACCGTAGACTGATCATAGCGCCCTGAGACAATCTGCATCGGTTCAGGATGCGTTCTGTAGCCATCGCTCTTTGGAAAGAGCAGGCGATGCCAATCCCAGAGCATTTCATGTGTCAATCTTTGATCAGAGCTTTCATACATACTCCACATCAAATTGCCCATAGACTGCTCTTTCTCGGGAGTTCGTCCCTTATAGAGTCCGAAATGTCTTTTGATTGAAGATTGAAGACTCTCTCGTTGAAGCAGTTCACCTTCAATTTCAGCACTCTTCTGCCCCTCAGCAGAGAGAATTTCTACCACAAATTGCTGCTTATTTTCGCGATCTAAGTGCTTGAATACAGCAAAAATACCACCATTTTCTTGTAGAAATTTCCTTTCCTCGACAATCAGGGCGTCTTTAATATAAGTAAAATGGGGCCAATTTTTTAGC
>CAZXQV010000011.1:0-14466 GCA_964643195.1 uncultured bacterium
ATTTTAAAGGTATGACAAGAAAAAATGCTTCTAAAAAACTACGCTTTTTTTAGTTCAGCGGAAAAATCAGATCCGTTTGGGGAGACCTGCGGAATGTGGGTAAAAGCAATGGCCTCAGATTAAGCAGGACATTCTTGATGGAAAATATTGTCCAGCCCCGTTGAGACGGGTGGAGATTCCGAAACCAAACGGGATTGGGTTTCGACAATTGGGAATCCCAACGGTTATGGATCGGATTATCCAACAGGCTATACATATGGCCTTGTAAAACCAACGGAAGAAGGGACTCCGCAAGGAGGCCCTCTTTCTCCCCTGTTGTCCAACATTATGTTGGACGACTTTGATAGGAAACTTGAGGAAAGAGGACTACGGTTTGCAAGATACGCAGACGACTGCAATATCTATGTTAAATCAGAGAAAGCAGGAAAGCGCGTTATGGCAGCTGTAGTGGGATATCTAACCAAGGATTTGAAACTCAAAGTCAATCAGCAGAAAAGTGCGGTAGATAATCCTTGGAACCGAAAGTTCCTGGGATTTACCTTCACAACGGGGAAGGAACCGAATCGGATTGCGGTTCACGAAAGCCGAGTGAAGCGGCTAAAAGACAAAATAAGAGGACTAACCAAGAAGATGAGAGGGAGTAAGCTAACGGAGAGCATCCGAAAGCAACTTATGCTGATCACCAGAGGGTGGGCAAACTATTTTGGTATAGCGGAGGCTCGAAGCATTTTCGGGAGCTTGGATGGGTGGATTAGACGCAAGATAAGGAGAATCCTTTGGCGACAATGGAAGAAACCTCGCACTCGGTGCAAGCGGCTAATAGCACTCGGACTCAAGGAAAACAGTGCCAGGAAGACCGCATACAGTGGGAAAGGGCCATGGAGAATGGCCAAGACACAAAGTATGCACAAGGCCCTGTCGAATTCAGTCATCGAATGGATGGGATACACTCCTATGGCAGATATAGTAGGAACTAGGTCATAGTAATCATGAACCGCCGTATACGGTTCCGTACGTACGGTGGTGTGAGAGGACGGGAGCTGAAAGGCTCCCTCCTACTCGATAAAGTTGTACAAAGTCGAGGATAACCATTTTTCTGTGCATTTCTATTCTTCTTTCGTTGTAAAAAAACAGGCGAAAAGAGACACCGCTTTGTGTCTGGAATCTGGCGCTTGAATGTCGATCGCAAAATTGATAGAGTCTGGGCTTTCGTAACCCCCTACTACTCTTCATGAAAAATTGTCTACACATTTTTTTAATCTTTACATGTCCTTTTTTTTTATTTACAATGTTCATTATTGGTAAATCACTGAAATTTAAATTAAAGGGATAATTTTATGACAAATCCAACTGGTTCTACTGACCCTGTGAAATTGCTATTCAGTTTTCGTGACGATGATTGTACTACAATGCCAAAGCCTCGTCTTAGTTTTGGTGTTAAGTGTAACTTTCAAGCATGTCCTTACAATGTTCTAGTTAGAGTTCATGGCGTATTTGAGGAGCAAATAGAACATATGTTACAGTTTTCGACCAGAGCAAGTGATTCCCCCTCTGATGGCTCTGAACGAGATTGGAGGCAGAGCAGTTCTATAAAAGTATCGCTCCGCAATGCTTCTTCTTTATCGCTCACAAGGGTTAGCTTGAGTGATGGAGCACCGAGCCTTCCCGATGAGGCAGCGGGTCAAGAAGGCCAAGACATTCCTATAGCACCAACCAATCTACAGGCAGGAAAGACTTACGTGATCCGGATGGTTCATAAACCAACAAAAGAGCTTGAAGCCAGCATAAGCCAGCTCGTTAGTAACAGAGGACTTGCTCCTCCCCCCATTGCACCATCTCGAGACAGCCCCGGAGCTCTTGCGACGGACTTGCAACTATTCATGCCAGGGGGAGCTGCATTAGCAGAACCAAGAATCCAACATTTTCGAATAGCTCGAGAGGCGGGAGCGGCGCCTGTGCCTGTTGCGAGGCCTGTTGCGAGGCCTGTTGCGGCGCCTGTGCCTGTTGCGGCGCCTGTGCCTGTTGCGGCGTCTGTTGCGACGCCTGTTGCGGCGCCTGTGCCTGTTGCGGCGCCTGTTTTGGATGAGTCTGCCACTTTCGCTAATTTGAGCGTGGGAGAATTGCAAATTCGTTTTGCAGCAGCTTGGTCTCAACATCAACGGCTTCAAACTCAGGGTAGAGAAGCAGCTCAAGCAAGTGATACCCCGCGATTGCTTCAGTTGGCCCACGAAGTAATGGTAAATCAGAACCTTTTCGCCGCGCTCATTCAAGCGTTAGCACGCAACGGTGTTCAACCCCAAATTCCACCTTCAGATTCCCAAGCCGCAGCACAACAACCTCCAGCTAATTTTCCTGACACACTATTGAACCTTCTAAGGTCATGTAACGAGCGGGGGGGCCTTCTAAGCTCATGTAACCAGCAATAGAAAAACTTGGGTTTAAATTGCGCTCTAGACTGCGCCACAGTTGCCGAGTTTGAGCAATTTCTTGGCTTTGCCATGACAAGTGGCTATGTCAATTGGGATAACTCCCGTACTGTGATGTACAACTTAGCCCCCAATGGTATGCAAGAAGCTGATGCCAATGTGAATGGCTGGATGATCTCTCCAGAAGTGACAGCCTCCGGCTGGCTCTGCCTAAGCAGAAAGTGGAGTCTTTTGACGACTGGAACTTTGAGATATGCAGGGATGTTCCTCGGCAGCTATAGCGAGTCAGGATCGTCAGCAGACCTGAGTGTCAGCGGTCGTCAAGTTGACCTACTCAAAGTCATGGGAGAGTTAGCTCTATCTGGCGGACAAGATTGCTGCTGGAACTTTGAACCTTACATTGGGGTAGCAGGAAGATTCCAAGTGGGAGGTAGAGAGGTTGATGGCGAATTACTCGGTCAGTCCCTTAACTTTGGATCAGGCTCTCCCTACAACTTACTAGAAGTGCTCTATGGTATCCGTGGCCAAAGGAATATGAAATGCTGCACACTTTATGGCAATGTGGAAGGGCTATGGGATAATGACTATGGCGAAAGAGTGCTTGGAGAGCTAGGCCTCTGCTACCTTTTCTAAGAAAAACAGAGAAGCGCAGGCGGGGGAGATGCCAAGAGGAGTGATGTAGCTGAATCAGTTGAAAACTGCATTGGATATAATCCAAAGTGAATCGGCTATAAACACTTCATCGTTAACCCTCTTTGAGTATTTGTGCCATTCGCGGTGCGGCATAGGTGAAAATCATATCAGCTCCCGCTCTTTTGATGCTCATCATCGTCTCTAAAAGCGCACTATCCCTGTCAACCCAACCCTTTTCCGCAGCGGCAAGCAACATCGCCAATTCCCCACTTGTATGGTAAGCAGAAATCGGCAACTTGCTCGCCTCCTTTATCTTGGAAATGATGTCGAGATAATGTACAGCAGGTTTTACCATCAGAATGTCTGCCCCCTCTTGTTCATCAAGCTGTGCTTCCAAAAGAGCTTCTCTGCTATTGGCTGGATTCATTTGGTAGCTCCGTTTATCCCCATTGGGTGTAGAACTCAGCGCTTCGCGAAAAGGCCCATAAAATGCTGAAGCATATTTCGCAGAGTAAGCGTGGATGCTGACTGTGGAGTGGCCAGAAGCGTCAAGGGCACGTCTTATAGCGCCCACACGACCATCCATCATATCGCTTGGGGCAACCATATCAGCGCCAGCATCGGCGTGCACCACCGCCATCTTTGCAAGAATTTCCACAGTCGGATCATTTAGTACGCGGCCTTGTTCATCAACAACACCATCATGACCATGTTTTGTATAAGGATCGAGGGCGATATCAGAGATCAAACAGATCTCCGGAAATTCCTCTTTGATTTTGGATAAAGCTTTTTGATGAAAATGAGAGGGATTAAGAGCTTCCATGCCGAAAAGATCCTTTTTCTCTGAATGAATGACCGCAAAGAGAGCGATGGATTGAATGTTGAGTTTCATTGCGCGTTCGATCTCTTTCAAGAGGTCTACAATCGAGAGGCGGCTTGTTCCAGGTAAACTATAGATCGGGCTGCTCTCGTTTTCTGTCACGAAGAGAGGATAGATGAGATCAGCAGTGTGAAGCCATGTTTCTTGAACGAGAGAGCGTATGGCATCTGATTTTCTGTTGCGGCGCGGTCGAGCGGTAAACATCGGTTGAACCCAGACTCAATTGTTGTGGTTGGGTATATCACAACATTTAAAAAAAATCATCCAAAACTGCCGCCGGCTGATTGCGATGGCGGCTTGTATAGACCTCTGTTTTGCAGTTTCAAATAAGAAACATAGTCTATGACTAGAACTTTTCTCTTCTTCTTCAGTTAGTGTGGATCTGTTGATAACCAGCTGTTTTTCTCTCCTGGAAAGCTATTTCATAAGTTGTCGATAATTGGAACATAACTACTGATTTATCGACGGATTCATGATTGTGAACAAGTTAATGAAGGTTTGTTGACAGCTATTGACAGGGTTATCAACAACTTTTCCACACACAAATTTCTACTTGATCACCAAGGGCAGATGTGGCACGCTTCTCCTTTTATGAGGTGATGATGGAAGATTACGAAGAGTTCACGGAAGAGCAGATCAGAGTTTTAGAGCGTTTTGTTACGAACACATCTGGCAACATCTTTGTTTTACGCAACTTGCCCGAAGTGATCAAAGGAGCTCTTTTTTCTCGGTATTCCCGTTCGAGTCTCGGCTTGCGCTCTCTTTTGCTCAAAGAGTTTGTTTTAGGTGATGAGACTGAATTTGGATCGATTGTTGGGAAAGAACAACCCAAAGATGATCAATTCAAAGCGATTAAGAAGGCTCAGAACTTCTATGATAGAATTTTAGATGGTTATGGGGATGACTCAATTGGAGAGTTGGGTGGAGCCCATCTGGCGATTGAAAATGTTTCAATGTTAGCTGCGAAAGCTTTAGAAGATTGTCGCATCGGAGGTTCTCCTTTAGAGAAATCGACACGTTACATATTTTTCGACCAAAAGGTAAAGGGTGAATATCTTTACTACCGAGAACCGATTATCATGACCTCGGCCTATCGAGAGATTTACACGAAAACCTGTGATATGTTGTTTGAGACCTACTCAAACCTGATTCCTCGGGTGACTGAGATGATGGAGAAACGGTTTCCTAAAGACCCTGAGATGTCAAAAGCGGCTTACAACGCGGCTCTTCGAGCCAAGGTGCTCGATACTTTGCGTGGGCTTTTGCCAGCAGGCACGCTGACAAACATGGGAATCTTTGGTAATGGCCGCTTTTGGGAAGGTCTTATCAACAAGATGCAATGTGAGCGCTTAGCTGAGTTACAAGAAGTTGGGAGAAACTGTTTTAATGAATTAACAAAAGTCATTCCTTCTTTTGTCCGTCGTAGTTGCGAGAGTCACCATCACTACCAAGCCTTTGCCTATTTCCGCGAGTCGATGTCTGAGCAGTTGCGCACGGTGGCTGAGAAGCAACATTTTCTCCGCAATGAAGCTGGAGGTGAGGGAGTCCGTTTGATCGCAAATGACAAGGACAATGTTTATAAAGTAGCGGCAGCCCTGCTTTACAATGCTGGGAATAGCAGTTTGGAAGAGCTTTACAACCACTGTCGGACTCTGCCGCCTAATGCTTTGGCCGAGATTTTTGAGGCGGCTTCTTCGATGCGCGAAAATCGGAGGCACAAATCTCCACGGGCTTTGGAGCATGCGCAGTTTACTTTTGAAATTGTGGGTGATTTTGGGGCTTATCGCGATCTGCAGCGACACCGGATGTTGACTCAAGAAAGGCAGCCTCTTACCACAAATTATGGCTACTACACAGCTTCTGAGCTTATTGGAACCCCTATGGAGAAAGAGTACCGAGAGGCGCTGGAAAAAGCAGATGAAGTCTTTTGTACGATTGCAAAAGAACTCCCAGAAGAGGCGCAATACGTTGTGCCTATGGGCTATAATGTGCGCTGGTATTTTCATGTCAATTTGAGGGCTTTACAGTGGTTATGTGAGCTCCGTTCTACACCGGCTGGCCATCCACAGTATAGATTAGTCGCTCAGCAGTTGGCAAAGCTTGTGATTGGTGCGCACCCTGAATTTGAGTGCTTCTTCAAATTTATTGATTTTGACGGCTACGACCTGGGTCGCCTAGGGCAGGAGCAGCGCAAGGTTGACAAGTTAGAGGGAAAGAAATAAAGCGACTAGGCCAAACTTCCTGTGCGCCCGTCCAGATCAGCTATACTGATTCAGCTATGTTTGCCCAAGTTTTTTGCGATGACCCCAGACAACTGAAACATGTTCAGTGAATCCGAAGACCCAAACACCGCTGCCAACTTCTCATCAGGCATGATCTTCCGCTTATCTGATGGATCTTGCAGATTCTCTTCCTTGATGTAAGCCCACATCTTCTTGATCGCCTCACCGCGGGTCACCTTCTCATCCCCAATCACAGCAGCGAGTGCCTTAGAGGGTTGTAGCTTACCGCGTATTCCTCCACCCCCACCGCTGCCTTTAACCTTCTTCGCATAGGGCGTTCGCTCATGATCCGCATACTTCTTGTCCGTATCCGCAAGATCATTCACAATCACGTCGCAATCAGGAAAGGTTGAACAGGAGAAAAAGACCTTCCCAAAACGAGACTTACGAGAAATCAGCTTGCCCGCACAACCCTTCGCAGGGCAAGGTGGCAAATTCTGCGTCTGGACAAGCTCCTCTCCCACTTTCGGAATCGAAACAATCCCCTTACAATCAGGATATTTTGTACAGCCAAGAAATGCGCCAAAACGCCCATGACGCAACTTCATAGGCTCAGAACAAAGCGGACAGGGCTGCGACCAATCAAATCCTTCAGCATACTTCGATTTATCGAAATTCAACTCATCCAATGAGGAAGTAAAATCACAATCTGGGTAGTTAGAACAACCATAAAAATAGCGCGACTTTGACCAGATTTTCTGCAACTTTACAGCCTTGCACTTGGGACAGTCAATCTCTGTCATCAACTTCGGAACATAAGCTTCATTCGCTGCAAGCTCCACTGTTGGAATAAAATCCTTCCAAAAATTGCGGATTAAAGACTTCCAATCCGCTTTTTCATCGGCTATCTTTTCTAAAGCATCTTCCATCTCCGCTGTAAAACCGATGTTCATGATCTGCTTAAAATTATCTTCCAAGAACGCAGCGATGACGGTACCCAATTCAGTGGGTTTTAGCCGCATTTTCTCTTTAATCGTGTAGGCGCGTCCTTGAATTTTGCCCATGATTGAGGCATAGGTCGATGGTCTGCCAATCCCTGACTTCTCCAACTCTTTAACTAGAGAAGCTTCTGTAAAACGTGGAGGAGGTTTTGTGAATGCCTGTTCTTTCAGAACTTCCATGAGGTCTAATTTTTGATCGATTTCTAGATGTGGAAGACGTGCATTATCTTCCTCATTTTCGTCGTCAATCATTTCCTCATAAAGAGCAAGGAAGCCTTTAAATTTGAGTGTAGAGCCAGTCGCTCTCAACATGATCTCTTGATCAGTTTCTACATCAGCAGAAACCGTGTCATAAATGGCAGGATTCATTTGTGAGGCGATGAAACGATCCCAGATCAAACTATAAATTTGGAATTGATCACGGGTGAGGTAAGGTTTGACAAGCTCTGGAGGGTGATCTAAGTTGGTGGGGCGAATCGCTTCGTGAGCATCTTGGGCACTCTTTTTCGATGAATATTGACGAGGCGTTTCGGGAAGATAGCTCTCGCCAAACTTGTCCTTGATGAAGCTACGAGCCGCAGCCAATGCTTCAGGAGCCAGGCGCACAGAGTCTGTTCTCATGTAGGTGATGAGGCCTTCTGCGCCCTCCTTCTTTAGATCGACACCCTCATAGAGGGTTTGAGCGACATTCATGGTCTTATTCGATGAAAAGCGGAAATGGCGGCTAGCTTCCTGCTGGAGCGTTGAAGTGATAAAGGGTGGTTCAGGATTCCGCTTGCGTTCTTTTTTTTCTACTTTTGAGATCCAATATTTCGCCACACTGAGTCGCTTCTCAATCGCAGTCGCTTCGCTCTCATTCCGGATCAGCGCGCAATCTTTCCCCTCAATCGGCTCTTTTTCCCAACGCTTTCCATCGATTGTGTGGACACGAGCAGCAAAGCTCTGTCCATTAGCATGTAATTTGAGAAGAGCGCCCAGATTCCAATATTCGACCGCCTTGAAAGCCTCGATTTCTTTTTCTCGGTCTACAACAAGCTTGAGAGCGACAGATTGCACCCGCCCCGCCGAAACTCCTGAACGCTGCTGTAATTTGCGGGCGAGGATAGGAGAGATTTTGTAGCCCACGATACGGTCAAGCATACGACGAGCCTGCTGCGCATCGACGAGAGCTTGATTGAGCTCTCTTGGGTTTTTGATCGCCTCAAGAACAGCCTCTTTTGTGATAGCGTTAAAAGTAGTACGCTTGAAGTTGGTATCTTTCGGTAAAATTTGCGCGATATGCCATGCAATGGCCTCTCCCTCACGGTCAGGATCGGGAGCTAGATACACAATATCAACTTCTTTGGCGGCTTTTTTGAGCTTCGCAATCACATCCTTCTTTTCAGGAAGGGTTTGATATTCTGGTTCAAAGTCATTGTCGATATCGATCCCAAACCCTTTCTGAGGCAAGTCACGAATATGACCGATCGAACTTTCAAAAATAAAATCATTACCTAAAAATTTTTTAAGCGTTTTGATCTTTGCGGGAGACTCTACGATGATGAGTGATTTTGTCATATTTATAGGTACATACCAAAACTAAGTGCAATATTCAATTACATCCGTTCAAAAGAGTCAAGCCTTCAAAATAAAAGAAAATTATTGATCTTAACTATTTATTTACAGTAAAATCTCTCTAAGTAGTTCAAAGGCATAAAGATGATTTCTATAAAAATTGGAGAAAAATATTGGTCTGTCGATGAAATGACGGGCAAAGTTGGTCCAGGGAAAGACGTAGATTCCTCGGTAGATTGTTCATTGGGCGACGTTGTTAAAAACGAAAATATCAATCTTTTGATGAAGAAAGGGAGCTCCTCTTCTCTTTATGTAGATGAAAAGGGCTACCTCAAAGAGGGATTCAGTTGCCAAACAAGGCGGGTGAGGGAAGTTGTATCAGCGACTTTACAAGCAGCAGTTGAAGTAGCGGGAAAGGCGAATGACAACGATAGAAAAGTAATCGAGCATGTTTTTTATCATCTCATGCGCGATTCAAAACTAAAATTTCATGAAAAAAGAGAACACGCTGGGCGTGTTTGGTGGCAAGAGAAGCGTATTTTTCCTAAAGATGGTTTGGTCGATCACCTTGATATCATTGTTGGGGATCTTTTTTGGAGTGTTAATCGTGACACAGGCCTTATTTCCAAACCCCTTCCTCTACGCGAAAGAAGTGACGACGTAGAATTTTATAACCTGACTGAAAATAGTTCTCCCGAGACTATTCACAATCTCCAAATGCTATTTTTGCGAAGGAAAGGACAACATCTTTTCGCGGATAAGCAAGGTCGACTCAAGAAAGGTTTTTCTGGAAATTTGCAGAAGACTCAACAAGTCATCAATGAATCCTTGGCACAAGTGCTTTATCTTGCAGACAAAGTAGAGGGTGTGGCAAAGGCGCCACTCTCTCATTTTCTCTATCATTTTATGAATCGTGAGGGCTCGATTGGCCGCCTTTCAGATGCTGTGGGGTACAGAGGGATGCGCAATCGGCGTCTTTTTAACCATGACTTAATGGAAGAGCACGTCAATATTGTCATTGGGAAACACTATTGGAGTGTGAATACAAAAACAAAAAAAGTCTCCAAAGCACTTCCAATCAATGAACGTCATCAAGATATACCTATGATAGACCTATCTGGAAATGAAGCCATCAATGACACATTGAAACAGCTATTTGAAAGAAGTGGCGCCACCTATTTCCGTGCAAAAAATGATAAGATTGAACCAGTTGAAAGTCTTAGAGATCGCATTAGTTATGCTTGGCATAAGAGAGAAGAGCGTGAGCGTGTAAAGAAGGTCGTGACGGCTGCAATCCAACATCTTGATGGGGCAGTGGGGAATCAAGATGCTCAAGCATTGAAAATATTTTTGAGAAATAAATTTCAAGATCAAGGCCCTCTTGCGAGCATGAAAATGCATCACTTTGATCGTTCGGCTATCCGTGAAAGTGGCGGGATTGAAAGCCATTTGAAACATGGTCTCAAAAATGCCCGAGAGGAATTAGTGGCAAAACTCATTATACTCAATCGCTTTCCTCCAAAAAAAATGGAGTCTTTTGAGATTCCAGAAGAGAAGCGATCGTTGGTAGAAGAGATCAGCCAAAATGTCATGTCCCATTCCATTTTTGAAAAAGTGCGTTTAGATGCAAGAAGAGCACTTGAGAAGGCAATCGACCAAGATTCGATGAAAGAGGCCTTAAAAAACAATCTGACAAAATTAATCGAATTCATGGCGCGGCGTCTAGTGCGTAAAAAAGCATATGAGATGCAAGATGAAAAGATAGTGATAAATCATTTGGATGAGAATGGAGATTTAAGCGCCGAAGCTGCAGAGATTATAGACGATGCAAAGAGAAAAATCATACGTCAGGAAGTTGCTGATGCTCAACATAAGCTCCTCGTTGAAGAGTTTCTATTTGCGCAGAGCTTAGGAATCGACCTAGCAGTTGTGGGCGATGGAGGTAGTGGAGGTGCGCGCTATGCTTTTGATAGATTCGGCCATAAAATTTTAGTCATCAAGCCCGATGATGAAGGCCCTTATGGGCGGAACAATCCGCGCTGGAGCGCCTACTTGAAGCAGATGTTCTTGCGGATCCGTAGCTGCCTTGCGGAGAACTCTGAGCCGCTGACAGAAAAGAGTTCCCGCCAGATCAGTCAAGCTTTTGGTATCGATATTGTTCCTTCGACGTCTGTTGCAAAGATCAGTAGCAAACAATTCGTGGGAAGTGAAAGGAAGTGGTGTTCGGTTCAAGCATTTGTTAATGGCTGTCAGACCATGCAAAAGGCTTTGGGGTTGACAAAGGGATGGAATAAATACATTTGGATGTTCATTCAGAACTGTTGTAAACGGGAGAAGATTGCTAAGCGGTTTGCTTCAGGAGGTCGTTTTGCAGAGAACTTAACGAGAGCGATTAATGGGAAGGACAAAGCTTTTCAAAGAGCTTTTGCAAGATTCGCGATTCATAACTTCTTGATCGGTGATACGGATTGCCATTTTGATAACTGGTTGATGACAGAGAAAAAGGTGTCGGATAAGAGGCTCATTGGACTTTTTGGAGAAGAAGAAGTAGGTGAACAAGAAATTCCTGATCTGGTGCACACAGAATTTTTTACGAATTCTCTTTTTTACCAGCTCCAAAAGCTGCTTTTGCATGCAGAAGATGGCCTAATGATCATCAAGCATGATGGTGGATCATCGATGCCGCGGCGTCACCCTGTTTCAAATTTTGAGGTGCGCCTTGCCTATCTCTTCGATGTGCTTCCACAGATGCAAGAGGTCTTCTCAGAAGAGATCAAATCGATGTTCAAAGATGGTGATAGAACTGCCTATGAAGCGATTGCTCAAGTTGCGATTCAAAACTTGGTTAATAGTTCGATGGGATCAGATTTCATTGCCTTTTGGAATCGTCAAGAGAGTCGTAAAATCTTCAAAGAATGGCTCTTTACAGGAAATCCGAAACAGGAAAAGACTTTGCGTGTGCGTCTTGCTACGGAACTTGCCTTTCTTCATGATAAACGGCCTAGATGGTGGCATTGGCATTATAACACACATCTGATAAGGATTAAGGGGATGGCTGATAGTTTCATCGATCGCTGGGCAGCACTAATAGCTCACTTCCAAGAAAAGCCTCAACAAGAGCCGTGGGTGATGCAAGAGCAGGCGTTGGCTGTTTCGAACAAAACGATCAAGACTCTTTTTGGAGTCAAACTCGATGAGGATTTCGAAAGATTTAGAGAAGGCCATAATCTAAATCCGGCTTATTCGCAAAGAATGCGGATACTAGAGAAAGCTTTCGGTAAATGGGTCGAAGATGATGTTCTAGAGGTTGCTTATAATATCAATACTGCTCATTCCGAACTTATGCAGATGTCTCAACGATTAGCGGGAGATCTAGGATGAATCTATCTCATTTGGGGCTGATCCCTGGGCCAAATGAATCGCAAGAGGCTTTTGAACAAAGAGTTAAAGAGGCAACTTTGCAAGCCACAATCTCTGTTTTTGGCCTCAATCCGAATTGGATTCCTCTAATCTATAGCAATCAATCTCTCGCTCCATGGGAAGGGGGGTGCGCCTGGATTTGGGATGGAAAAGTTGCTTTACAATTGCGAAAAAGATTGGAAAAACGGGAGAGTTACTTAGGGATAGTTTCAAAAAAGGAGCTATTGGAGCATGAGGCTGTCCATGCGATCAGAGTGGCCTTTGAAGAGCCGCGTTTTGAAGAGGTCTTAGCTTATCAGACAGCCAAGTCGAGCTATCGCCGTTTTTTTGGCCCTTTTTTCAGATCTCCTAGAGAGAGTCTTCTTTTTTTTAGCTGTATGCTGCTTTTCCCCTTGACTTTACCATTTCCAGTTTTACAACTGCCATTTGCAAGCTTGCTGACATTGATTACAGGGTATGGTTTTTTACGTTTGATGCGCACACAAAAAATTTTTGGAAAGGCGAAGCGAAATTTGGCACAGCTGACTCAGAATCCTTTAGCTTTGATGTTGCATTTGACGGATAGAGAGATTGAGCGATTTGCAAAAAGCACTCCCCAGCAGATTCGTGATTTTATAGCGGATCAGAGAGGTCTACGTTTTGAGCAAATCCAATCGGCTATAACTCTTGTCTATAGCTGAATCACTCACCTTACGCACTTTTTCTCTTGCAAACTTAAACCAGAAAATGGTGCTCTGCTGCATTTTAGCAATGACGCTTTCGTTGCGATGTGCTTCCAATATTTAACTCTTGACGGTATTTTGCCACTGTTCGACGTGCGCAAGAAATCCCCCTTGATTTTATGATTTGCGAGATCGTCTCATCTGAAAGGGGCGAGCGCTTGTCTTCCTCTGCTATGATCTTTTGCAAGCAATCTTTAACGGTATTAGAACTAATGCTCTCTCCTTGGTCGCTCATATAGGCATTTGTAAAAAAGGACCGCAAAGAAAAAATTCCCCGCGGCGCCGCCAGCACTTTATTGGCAACAGCACGTGCTATTGTGGATTCATGTAAATCCAATCTTTCAGCAAGTTCTTTCATTGTAAGCGGTGTGAGTTTCCCCTTAGGATCAGTTAAAAAATTCTTTTGGAAATATATGATCTCTTCAGCAATGCGATAGAGAGTCTGGTTACGTTCGGCTAAATTGCGTAAAAGCCACTTGCCTGAAGAGATCTTCTCTTCGATATAATCCTTCTCTTCCGCAGAAAGTCCTTCAGACTGCAGCATTTGAATGTAACTCGACCGGAATCGAATATGCGGCAATTTTCCTTCATTGATCTCTATTGTAAACTTCCCATCATCATGGATTATCGTCACATCAGGGGTTAGATGTTGGCTTCTCTCACGGTAGTGTCCCTCTGGTTTATTGGCTCCAGGTCTTAGATCAAGATGAGCGATTTCATGATGAATCACTTTCTGAATGTCATCAGCTTGTTCTTTCAAATTTTTGGCGATGATAGGGATTCGGTTATGCAGCATATCATCATAGTTGGTCTCGATGATGCGATAGGCGAGAGACTCCGATTTCCCCATCACTTTCAATTGAATCAAAAGCGCTTCTTGGCAAGAACGTGCTCCCACTCCAACCGGCTCAAATGTCTGAATCTCTTGCAGTATTTCCTTCAATAGAGATTCTTCTATCTCCTCTAAGAGGGAGATTTCTTCGAGGGAGGAGGTGAGAAACCCATTGTGATCTAGGTAGCCGATCAAGAGCTCAGCGATTTCTAGTTCTCTTTTCTCTTCAAACGTTTCGTGTGCTTGACGTATCAAGACATCGCCAAGAGATTCTTCATAAGCGACAGTATTTTCAATAAAAGCTCGCAAGTCTTCTTCTTCACGCGCTACCGATGAAGGGCTCTCTTTCGAAAGCTCAGGCAAGATCTCAATTGAGTCTTCCTCAGGATATTCTAACATCGGGTTGAGAGAGAGCTCTTCATCAATGAGAGAGGAAAGTTCTTGGATAGGCAGCTGCAACAGATGTAAAGCTTGTTGCATCTGGGGTGAGAGAATCAATCTCTGTAACTGCTTCGTGTGCTGACCTAGCTCATGTCTCATCTGAAGCCTCCCCAAGCCTCTAATTGACGATCAACTCTTTATGTCACAACGTTCGAGATAGTGACGCGGAATTTCTCTAAGGAATCGACTGGGCCTCATCTGGCGATGTTGCCCCCACAGGAAGCGCGTCTCGGCTGCCGTCAAGTAGAGTCTCTCCTTAGCTCTCGTCATTCCTACATAGCAAAGTCGCCTTTCCTCTTCCACTGATTCATGCGAATCGCGACTGTTCGCATGCG
>CAZXQV010000012.1:0-14268 GCA_964643195.1 uncultured bacterium
GCAGATTTTACTTATTTTCACCCATTTTTGTGTCCATTTTTGGCGCACCACTTCATGCTTCCAATTCATGAACTCGAGTCTCCAATTGCTTAACAAGAGATTCAAGATAACGAATATAATCTTGAATGGATTCAGGCAAGGTCTCGAATATTTCACCACAAAAAGTGTGTTGGGAAGCTACTCTTTCTGAATTCATCCCTAAGACCATATCACTACGATTGCACAAAGAAAATGAAAATTTTACCGCGAATCATTTTTTTTCAGATACTCCCGCCGAAGGGGGGGGTATCTGAACTGTTACGATATTTTGCCTATTTATCTCTTTTATAAAAATTGAATTTTTTGGTGAGGAATTACGGTTCTAAAAAACTACGCTTTTTTTAGTTCAGCGGAAAAATCAGATCCGATCCCCTCGCTTTGCGGAGACCTGCGGAATGTGGGGTATAAGACAACGACTGCAAAAAATCAAATAAAACTGTTAATTTGCTGCATTCTGTCGATGCAGCCATCGATGATAGGTAGATGATCTTGATGCTCTGGCTTTCCTCTCAATGCGGTCAACTGATCTATTATCTGCCCTCTGATCTCTTTTCTCTTTGCTACAGATTCGTGCACCGGAATCTGAACGAGCCCTTCATTACGTTTAATCAGTAAAGCTATGTGCGCCTGTAGCCACAGATTGCAATATTTTACGATATACGCTTTCATAAAACGTTCTCGTATATCATCATTGCTCAATAAGTCAAGCTTGCTACGAATGCCTGGAAGGACAGTCTGACTCACATACTCCCAATATTTGTCTTCGGTATCTTGCTTTATATTTATAAGAGGGAAAAGAGATCGTTCATATCTTTGTACGATTTCAAGATCTGGATTCTCATCACCAGCTCCTCTAAGAAGACTCTCTAATAGCAATGCGCTACGGCCCGCTCGGCCCGCTCTACCATCTAGTGCTTTTTCCATAGAACGCGGATCTTTACGTAAGTAATCCCACTCCTCAGGGGTGAATTCCGGCCAATCCAACCAAAGCTTATTACGAACTTGCTGTGCGATGAATTGCGGGTCTAGCTGATCCTCTGCTGATAGAGGAAATCTCGTTGCTGCAATCTCTGGCCGATTTCTTAACCGGAACTCATGTGGCGTTAACTGGAAGATCGAAGCTTGATAAATATTATTCCTATCGCGCATCTGATCCCTAACCATTTCTTCCCAGTCAGCTACAGTCATAAGGCACGATCTAAATTCGCCCCCGCTTATTTTTACAACAACTACGTAAAGCGAGCTAGCAGCGGCCTCTCGTCCCATGACAGCGCATAATCTTTCTGCACGTTTTGACATGAAGTCTGTTTTTCTACCATTATTAGTTGGAATACAATAAAAAGAGGCTGGGCCCGGTCTACCCCAGCCAACTAATCTATTAAAGCCTCTCCAATCGGTATCTGCTAGCTCCCGCCCTCCCGCTGCAAATTTGTTAAAGTCTAAAGCAGGCAGACTGAAATCTCTATCGTCTAGAGCTCTAAGCTCAATTTCATTTTCTTGCTCTTGTTCTTGCTGCTGTTGCTGCTGTTGCTGCTGTTGCTGCTGTTCCTGCTGTTGCTGCTGTTGCTGCTCGCTATTGGCAGTCTTACCCGCAGAAACTTTGATCGATTCTGGCAAGATCGCTTTGTAGTGGTCTTCTAAGCTGTTAAGTTCAACTTGCTTATTCCTAATAGCCAATCTAGCTTCATCATAACCCTTTCTAAGAGCCCGGCTCTTCTGAATAATTTGAGTCATTGAGACAGCTTTGGCTACAGCTGCTTTGTAATCTTCCAGATATCCGCGGCCATTTGGATCTAACCGCGACAAGGCAGGCTGCCATGCTACAGGATCTCTATCTTCGTTTATTTCTTCCCAAAAACGGTGGCGATCTGCTTCAGGAATGAATTTGTCAACAAATGCAGCTAGGCCATCCATAAATGTGCGTTGTGTCCAATCAATCACCACAAGCTCAGATGCGAAAAGCTTGGCAACAAATTGCATGCAATCAACAGTCGATTTCGCGCCGAACTCCGCCCCCCAATCATTCTCGCTTGTCTGAATCATCATCTTTTCATGAGGAATAAAGAGCACTCGAACGAACTCTTCGAGGAGGGGATAGCTATCAGGCGTGAGACTAGAAACTGCGATATCTCTTCCTGCTATTGCACCGAGAGCCTTTTGTAAGGCTGATCCCTTTTTATTATCATCATCTGTAATACCAAATTCGCTACGTAAGACTGGGTGCACTGCCATTTTCAAAGGTTCTTGAGCTTTTGCACAAATATGTTTGATGCGATTGAGAGCTCGACCGCCCACCGTGCAGTGTTCGATATAGCGCAACACATCACCAATTGTAATAGCATCTGTCGGTTGCATATCTAAAAATGTTCTAATGTGCCCTGCTGTCTTCTCGTCGACAACGATCCGGACTTGCTGGCCAGTACCAAACTGACGCATTCTCCACACTAATTGATCAAATGTATCAGCATCAACACCAACACCTATCATCGCTATAGCATAAACTTTTTCTCCCTGAGGAACAGCAAAGTCAACACCCCGTTTATCTGGCGGCATATAGACAAAGAATGACTCCCTGGGCATCACACCTTCAGCATTATAAGGCTGTGGCTTTTCAACATCCGGATTCCACATCATTTTTTCACCGTTGGAACGACGATAGATAATCTGTCTCTTTTTCCCGTGGGGCGTTGCGTGTAGCGCGGCAACAAGCCGCTCAGGCGATGAATATGCCAGAGGGTAATCTTGGTTAAGAATTGCTTTACAATCGAAATCTTTCAAAGCTTCCTCAACGACTAATTGCGCTTCTCCCCAATTGAAAACTTCAATCGGATGATCGAGACTCTGAAACGACAGCATCGTCTCGGCTGTGATGTGGTCACCTTCATCAGCCTTTCCACTCAACCCCAAAGATGCCTGGTCGCCAGTCCCAGAAAGCAGCTGTACATTTGCACCCGCAAAGAGCTCCTGAGAATTCTTCGTAACCTGTGTTCTGTAAACCGGAAAGACACTCTTAGAGAATTCCCGCGCTAAAAAGATCCGTTCACGCATACAGATCAAGCGCAAAATCAGGCGCGCCTTTGCATCGTTTTCTAGCTGCTCCTTCGTAGCTCGTGTACCAAGACCACTCATCACAGGGTAGGCAGTTCCAAAACTCTGCCCTTTGACAGCTATCTTCATCTTTGCTATCACAAAGTTGTAAAGCTGGTCGTAAGTCAAATGGCTATTTCCAGGAGAGACAAGATCCTCATTACCTTTCCATTTGCTAAATGTTGCATCAAAAAGCTTTTCATCGAATGGCACTTCTCCACGCATGTAAAGGAGTAGAGCATGAAAAACGAGCTCTGATTCATTCGCATAGAGAATTCCTGGCCGCTCAAGCCCATCCTCGTAAGGCACTGGAGTCGCTCCATCAGCAGAACGTATTCCACGTGACAAATAAGGGTTGACCGCCGCGACAACTTCAAATGTTTCAGATAAGAAAGTACGCATAGCAGCTAAAGCACAAAAACCCTTTTGATTGTCCAACATCGCAGGATCTGGATCCCATGTTCCGAGACAATGAGGCGCTTCAGCACGCTCTCCTAACCAATAACTCACGACCTGCTGGAGAATATTCTCATCCTCTGGCCAATCAGGAAATTTCCAAACCTCTTTCCAGTAATCGCTGTCGCGCGCCAAGGCATAGGCGAGTGGCCTTAATTCTGCTTTATAGTCGATTATAGAGCGAAGGTCATTGTGAATGAGTTTATTCTGAAGTGGCCATAAAGCTTCTCGAGCTCTTTGATCCTTTTTAATTTGCTCAGCAAGTCTTAGAGTCCGATCGGACCATTGTCCATTTTCAGATCTGACAGCCTCACAAAGAGCCTCGGCACCCTTTCTTTCAGAGCGAGATTCGGAATCAAAAATGCGATGACTCTTTAACATCTGGTCGACAACGACGCGTTGTTGATCAACTTCTTGAGGAGAAGAAGGATTTAGAACGCAGTTAGCCAATTTTTCTAATCCATCTCTCAGCTGTTGATGCTTCGGATTTCCAATTGGTCTACTGTCTAAAACCGTGAACATTAATTTTTCGCCGGTATCCCAGCGTATAGGATGGGCGCGCTGAGGATCACCTTGCGCGATGTTGATATCTAAGTCAATCCTCATAGCGACATCTTCATCCGGGATGAATACCACCTTTTCAACATAGAAGAAGTTTTCAATATGTTGCACTTTTTGCAAAAGACGAAAAGCTTGAGTACGCGCATCGCTGCCCACTTCCAAAATGCTGATCTCTTTTGTTAGTATCGCACGGTTATTGGCCAAAAATGCGAGGTCTTGAGGAGTGGTAACGACAAAACGCCCTGCACTCTCTAAATTTTCCAGGGTATTGATTGTATCATCTAGATACTCTGCTGTGAATTTTTGACCGAATGCTAATAGGTAGGCACGCGGGCCTAGCTCTTCCTGAAGCTGGCGAACCAAGGCGGTCGTTGTCACGCAAACAGGTCTCTTTCCCATACGCACAAGTTCAAAAGCAACAAGCGGGGCAATGAAGCTTGTTTTCCCAAGACCCATACGCAATATGAGTAGGGCGCGTTTCACATTGCTTTTAAGAAGCTCTTCCACAACAGTGCGGGCCTTCAATCTCGTTATGTTCCCCGTGCGGTATTCAAACATCAGGTAAGCGCGACCCAAACTCGGATCTTGCAGTTTTTGCGCTTCATCTAAGTAGCGATGACGGTCCATGCCCCCTTCAAGAAAATCTTTTACTTGTTGGCTCAAAGCGCGCCATTCGATTGAATTTTCACAATTTTTGTTGTTTGACAAGCGATACAACTCTCTAAGAACTCGGCTCGCCTTTTGCAACTGTCGCAACGCTGTTGCAGCGTATAGGTATTTAGTGCTTTTAGTTGTAATATCATCTTCCAACATTTTGTCATCACCAAAGACGTCGAGGCTGCCCTCTTCATAGCGCCGCAAAATGAAATTCATAACGCCTTCTGTATCCACTTTCTTTTGGCAGATAAAAAAATGTGTCATCCCTAAATTAATCTGGTATTCTCTACAAAAACGCACTGTGGCGTCTCGGTAGCGCTTTTTTTCTACCGAGCAGCTTCTAAGCCGCTTCTCAACTAATTCTGCAAGTGGTATCAACGCTTCCTTCTTTAACTGAGATTCGGTGCGCTCTTGTATATTTCGACTTGCTGTCTCAAGACCTGTATCAATACTATCAAGATAAGCTCTTTCCATAGGACTTGTTCTGTCTGCAGCTTTCTTTAAGTAGCGCCTTGCAGCAGCTTTTTTAGCTTCAAGGTTTGTATCAGCTGTTGTGAAGTAATTTGTTAAGTCTATTTTTTTTGCGTCAGGAAGGATAATAGGTGGATTGCTCTTGAATTCGCCAATTTTTGGCTTTTTAGCAACTAATTGATCTGAAGAGCGCTCTTGTGTCACATCTTTTAACAGAGCGACAATACCTGTAACAATCGCTCCCTTTATCCGCTTCAAATCGCCAGATTCCATCGCCTCCCATAAACGTTGATTGGTTGGGGAGAGACTATCTTTAAAAACTAGAACAACCGCATCTAACACCTGATTTTGCCTTGTAAAGTCAACAAGTTGACAAAATTTACTTTGCAATACAGCGATAAACTGCAAGGCATCATCGACACTTAGAACTTGATCAACCAAATGGACAACAAAAGCATCACTCTCTTCTTGATCAATTTGATCGAGATAATTTAAACATAAAACTTGGACAACTTCTTTAAAGCGGCCATCAAGACTGGTTTTCCAGAAATTCCAATCAACAGTTCCAACTTGTTGTGGCATGAGATGTCGAGTGAGAGACTCGAGCTCATTGACAATCTTAGCAATGCCATTCCTTATCGGCGCACTAGCCCTTTGTGCAATCTCAGCGCGATCGATATCATGCTGCGAAGGACTTGGGAAATGATTCGTTGCAGGTTGGAAAGGAGCAGGATGCCTAGTCGGTTTCAACGAAAGCACTGCTACCTCATCTCCCTCTCTTTGTTGCGGGCGCTCTCTATAGAGAGTTTTGATGATGATCTCTTCAACCCAATTCCGGTAGACTTCTTCTGGCACTTGATTTCGGTATTCTCTGCCGCCATCCTCAGCATGTTCGGGCATTAGGTCAGCGAAAGCCGCATCCCAACCTTCTTGATTCCAGGTTATTGGGAATCTTAATACAGCTGCAGTTCTCATCTTTGAGGTCTTAGCAATAAGCCAACCTCGATATTTAACAAACTGTTTATAACCCATGCTTAGAGCCATACTACCCATTGAGGGGTTTTTCCGGAACTCATCCTCAAAGAAACGAGCGCGGATTTGACGCTGCCCATCTAAAGGAAGATTGCGGTGTGCTTTTTGAACTTCTTGCAATTTTACTTTTTCAGGTTCAAGACGTTGAGATCTCGCCATCTCCCAAACAAGATTGAGCAAAAGACGTCGAGCTGTATTGACTTCCTCTTGGTATGGTTCACCCTCTTTAGCTTCTTCGAAAAGGAAAGAGAACTCTGATATCCTGAAGCTATCTTTAGGAGCTTCTCGATCCATTTCTACTAATGACGGATTCAAAATTCTCTCATAGTAAAGCCAGAAATTAGCGATAACCGTTTCCCATTTTGGCTTATTTCCTTTCTTGTTATGGAGATCTTCTATAGAGGAAAACTCTGAATCCATGCGCAGTTTTACCATCGCATCAAGAAGCTTTCTTGCCTCTCCTTCTGTCGGTAATTCATCACGAGGAAGGAGGTTTAAATCGGTGACTTCAGCACTTGAAAATGCATGGAGAATTTTGCGAACGGGTTCGAGTTCAGGATTACCTTCGATTCGATTAGAATCGATCAGCCTTTGAACGAGAGGGCCAGAATAAGCAATAGAAGTCAAAAGTGGATCGATCTCTAATGCCCTCAGCTCTTCTTTGGAAAGAATAAGGCGATTACTAAAGAGTTTTGTTCTATGATCACTATTCTGAATAATTTGCTGATATTTACCACAAAGAAGTTGCGCAGCTAATCTTAGAATGACTTCAAAAGTAAATTCTTTCGGGAATGTAGGGCCGAGATACTGGGCGATACCCGATTCGGCTAAAGAAAAGTTGAATAGACTCTGTTTATGCTGAGCTGCTAAGGGGCTAGACAGGTGGAAAAGCGCAGCAAGACTGCGAAGCCAGAAAGCAATCTCAGAAGAGCTCTTAGGCACTTCCATTTTGACAATTGCCATGCCGATAAATTTGATTACCATATTTCGCAACTGCTGCATCTGCTCTTCTGTTTTTGTCTCGGCTGCAGTGGTACTCATCTGATCTAGGAAGTGACCAGCCTGTAGATAATTTTTAGAAGCTGCGGCTTTCATCGCTAAATAGAAGAATCCCGCATGAGAAGTACGCATGCCTTTCTTAGGATTTTCATACAATTCCACGGGAGAAGGAGCATGGAGCTCTCTGAGAACCCGGAGAGCTTCGTGTACTTTAGGATTATCCCGACCAAAACGTCTTGCGATTTCGTGAATGGCAGCAATCCCTCCCGCTGCCTGGATTCCGGCATTGAGCATTTGAGGAAGGTTTTGAATTTCCACCCCGACATCTACAGCCTGTTGCGGTATCTGTACTCCAGCTTTCTGCATGATCGCTTCGACAGATGTACACGCATGGGCTAGAACCTCATCAACAGTGCGTAAAATTTTTGGCTCATCACCACGCTTACCGCTTTTACCCATCAAATAGGGGCATATCATATAACGCGACTCACGTGTTTGAGGACAATGAAGTGGCAAAACATATTGCCTATAATCTGCTCCAAAACGCTCTTCAAGATCAACTCCGCCATCTTGATTCCACTTCCAGCCAGCTTCTCCCTTAACAAGCCACTCATTTTTTTCATTTCTCAACAATATTAGAGGGTCATGACCATCATAAGCTGGGAGTCGCACTTCATCTATTCGCGATCCGTCACGACTCAAATAGATTAGATCTGTTGAATCACGGAAAGGCAGAAAAGCTATTGTTGGATCTACGAGCCCACTACAAATGATTTTGGATTCTTTCCCAGAACCAATCGTGGCTTTCATGATCTTATCGCCTTGGCAATGAAGTCGTATAGGCTCCTGAGATTCATGTAAATCTTGAAAACGTTGCGCCAAATAAATTTGGCGATAGTCGGGCGTTCCTTTCTGATCCACCTTGACCCAAACACCCTTGCGCTGAAGCATATCTTCAAGGGTAAAATTGGAACTTTGCGAGGTCGCAGCCAATACCCTCCTCACAGGGTTTTCACTCGGCTTTAAACTTTGGAAGAGGAATCGTGTTTTGCCATTTTTTTGATAGACCCTAACTGCTTCTAAAGGAGGGCGTCCATGGTCTTGAGGCGTTACAATATGCTCAATTTGAAAGATGGTTCCTTCCGCTTTCTCACTTGGCCACTCGTAAAATGTTGATTTGGGCAAACCAATTTGTGCTGGTCTACTGTTTGGATCGAGGACTTTTTCTACGAAAGCTGGCTCCTCGTAAAGTTCACAGCCGAGCGCTTCAACCAGCACTTTCAGATGGCTTGGTATTGGCTGACGCTCTGTTTCTTTAAGCTTTTCAGGAATGCCTTCACAAGTCTGCAGATTTACTGTTTTTCCTGATGCTGAAGTCCAAGTATAAGGTTGTCCTGGTTCTGTTTTCCATCTTGAATCTCCAGGGAAAAACTCTTCAAAAAACCAGTTTGGATTAGCTGTCAATAGAGATGCCAGAAGAGGCATTAAATGTTCGCTGTAGTGCCGTAAATATTCGATCTGCAAGCCACTATGCCCCCCTCTCTCTGGAGATCTTTGCAAATAATAAGCTGCAAGAACAACAGCTCTCCAATCTGCTGAAGATGCTAATTCGCCGGGATTTTCGCTGTAGTATATCAGCACGTAAAGAGCAAAATGCTTCTTATTATCCGGCTGTAATGTCGTTGCAAAGGCATTACAAACCTCTTCTTTTTCAATAAGAGGAAGAGCTTTAATCACAGCTCTATAGTTCCGCGCTTTTGCATGTTCGCTATTTTGCACAGCAGATTTGCACAAATCATCAGCTTGTTTCGCTATTTTTCCAGCAATATCTTTTAGGAAGAAGGAAACTAAAGCCCCTTCTTCACCAAGGGGCTTATAACGCTCAAAAATGTCTTGGAGTTTAGCCCCAAGATCAACAAAATAGAGGATATGAGGGCATAGTGCCTGATCTGCCAGGCCTTCCAAATCACTCGCTCTCACTTCCAATGCATCGCGGATGATGCCCGGTTGAACGACTTTATTATGGAGGACATTACGAATACCTAGACGATTAGCAACAAGAGCTCCATCTGGATCTCTTTGGTCGAGCAAAGACTCGGAATTGTCATATATGTAGTTAAAAACTTGGTGAAGAGTAAGAGCTGACAAATCGTGATGACCAGTTGATGGCTGCTTACGTAGAACACCTGTTTCATGGAGTTTAAATTCAGCCGGCGGGAGTAACCGTTCATTAGGAAAACACGAGGACGATGTAATTCCTTTAACAAGCGCACGCTCATTATCGAGGCTAACCCGATCATCTACCTTTTCTCCGACAAAGGTCCTTACTTGAACAGCTTGGGTTCCTAGATGTACTTCACGTTTTTCTGTGGCCCTCTCTTTAATCGCCTCAACCGTCGGATCATTGCTAAAAGAAGAAGAATTGCTTGAAAAAGTGTCATTCAGCGCTAATTTTGGAGACACCCTATCTAGAGTTACGCATTGCATCACAGTACGCTGCCCCGGCCTTGAGAGCTTCTGGACCACCATTTCACGAGTAACGGGCCTAGAAAATAAAGTTGGCCAGACCCGAACAAGTCTCTCTGGCACCTCGAGAGCCTCCATCATGATGAACTCACGGCGCAATAAAGTCTTTAACGGATGAGCCGATAGTAAATGATGAGTGCCATCACTGACACCTTGGGCAGTATTCCGTAACAGGGTTGAACGTTCAAGAGCAGCATCTCTGTGGGCATCCTGATTGGAAGCCAGATAGAAGTCTTTAGAGCGCAGACCGATTTCAAACGTCACCATCTTATCGATTCGCATGCGAGTAGTCCATTCCTTGAAATCTTCTGCAACGACACGAGCATCGACTTGGACTCTTCGAAGATAGTCAAGATAGTGTTGGCAGCTTCTATAAAGTTGATCCCATTCAGGATCCCGCCCAGTCATCTGGGTCCAATCGTTCGAACGCAAATAAAGCGCGTCCGATAGATTTCCAAACGTTGCGACAACTCCTTCGGTTTTAGCCATCGCATTCGCGAGGCTTTCATTCTTAAAACCTAGCACCTTCGCAAAGCCGCCCAAAGTGACGATTTTTAAATGGTCTTGATCGCAATGCCGAAGACCTATGCGTTGATTTAGCATGAAGTTAGGAAGTTCAAGAAGTGCTTCTTGGATCCAGCGAGCAACACTTTGCGACGACTGCCCAATGACCAGATTGTCAATCCAAGTCAGATAAGAATCTTTTGGAGGGTCACGAATAAGCAATCTCGGCTCTGGTGGAACAGGAGTTCCTAGACGCAGGCCGAGTTCGCGATTACGTCTTGCTTTTTGGATATCTGACTTCATGTCAGCTTCCAATTTTAGGGCTTCGCGCTCTAAAACTGAAATACGGTTTAGACAGAATTCAAGCTCCTTCTTTCCATTGTTTAGTTGAGAGAGGTTTGGCGATTGGGGATTTTTGGCGAGATCCTCCTCACACTGTCTGATATACAACCGCCATTCTTCCACTCGCTTCTTTGTTTTTTGTAATTCCAATTTTAAAGAAGCCTGCTCGCGCTCCAGCCGTTCACGCTCTGCTTTATTTCTCCGGATCACCTCTCTTTTTATCTCTTTTTTGCGACGATTTAAGTAATCTTTTGCTTTATCTTGTACAGCATCTGCTTTGAAAGATTGGCTTGTGATCTCATGAATGTGCGCGGTATAAGCTTGATCAAAGTTCCCTATCTCCATATGGCGTCGATAGAGCTCTCTCAGTAAAAGAGGAGTCTTTGTATTGAACTCTGTTGAATCACGTGGAGGCAAAGGAAACTGCTGCTGGCGAGCTGCTGATTCGAAACAGTGCTCGGAAAGCTTCGCTATTGTCGTCATCCACTCTTTCAATTCATCTGCGGTTGTAATAAGCGACCAAAATGTGTTGTTCATCGTACCATCGGGCTTGGCTGGAGCAGGAAGAGTGCGCAGGAGTGCGAAATGGAAACTATAAGCTGACGCAACATCACCTTTAATTAAATAACTTTCACCAACTAACAACAGCGCTTTGAGTTCAACAAGTGGAGCTGTGACATCTTGTCCTTGTGCAAGAGAGAGTCCAAAATTCGCAATTCTTGTATACTCAGCATGGGTAACACGAACACCACCCATGCCCGCTTTCATCTCAACCACATGCGCCTTTGTAATACCAGATCCACTCTCAATTGGACTCTCTAGAAGAGCTTTGAAAGGGACCGGTCTGGCATTCAAATTTTCTTTGATTTTTGCATTTTCAAGACCCACTTTCTCTAATTTACTGAGTCTGGACTGCAACTCCTTTTGCAAAGCAGTGACTGCGTTTTGACCGATCACTACATCTCCACTCTCTGTCGAGACAGCATGACGGACATTCTCGCTATAGGCAAAAATCGTTTTCAAAACCCGGATCTGCTCATCTGTTGTCATTGCATGAGATTCTTCTTCATAGAATTTAAGAAGCTGCTCAGCATAGCGAGCAAAGAAAGTACCTTTAGAATCCATAATTTGCGATAGCGCGTTTGGATCTGACTGGCCAAGACCAGGATCCGGCAAAGACAATTCTTTTACTATCATACGGAGATATTTAACTGGATCGCGACTCACAGACACTTGACTTGTATACTTCACGTCTGGAAGAGTGCGCATTTCATTAATAAGGGCCTCTAAAGCTGTCTCTTTATATTCACTAGAGAGTCCATAATTCTCTTCTGCCCCTTTCGGCTGAACAGTTACGTTGAGGAGGAGCGCCTCAATCCAATTTGGAAAATCCGCTCCACCACTTACAACACATGCTTTCGAAGCATAAATCTTTGAATCAGCACTTCCAGGCTTCGACAGCGACAGACTCTTTACTCTAACTTCAGTTTGAGAAACACTATGGAAGATAACAAAATGCTGTACGTAATCCTTTCCCTCTCCTTGTCCGATTGGAATGACCACCGGCTTTCCTTTCTTTATCTCATCCACTGTCGCTTGAATACAATGTCGCCTTTCTTCACGTGTTCCAATCTTGGTTTTTTCCCAGAGAGCACCAAGCTCGCAGGATTTATCTAACACATCACCAACTTCTTGTGATGGAGACTTTTTACCATCAGCGTAGCGATTCCCATCCGCCTCATGGAACATTTGAGCAGCAAATTTCAGCTGTGGCAGCATCGTTTTTGGATTGAGATGCTCGGCCGTTCTATGTTTTACAGGCCCGCCTGGCAATGTTTGAATGAATGCACCATGCTTAGTACCCACAACAGCGCGGTAAAGGGCTGCGAAGGGGGAGGCCAAAAGAGAAGCAAACCAAGATAGCCCGCGAACAACCGCGGAAACAGGGCTCATCGCACGGAAAGTGCGCAATGAAACCTGGTTGACTTTTAACGGAAGTGGAACAGCTTGAAAGTTTTGAGCTTGTTCGAGAGTGAAATTTCCAACCCTCTCTCCTTTTTCTCCTTTGTATTGGTAATCATAACTCCCATTAGGATTGGGTTTAATATAGATAGTGCGCGCTTCGAATCGCTCTAGAAAATTTAAAACCTTCGCTCGCGTTTCGATTGTGTGCCAAAGATGTGCCCCTCCCTCAATACTTAGAAAGCGAGCTTTCCCACCCCGCGTCCATTTAAAAACACGGTTTGAAGGCATTGAAGGAAACTGTGATATTTTCCCTGAACTCATATATAAACCACCTAGTGCAAGTGATTTTAACATAAAATATAATTAAGAATCTATAAATAAAAAATAGTTAAAATAAAAAAAATCAAAAATTAAATTTATAAAATGCCCATTTCTCTCCTTTCCTCATTGACAATTGGGCGATTTCAGCGGAGAATGCTGCCAAAAAGGAGTCTAAAATGGAGCAATCAGATCGCAGAAAGGCTTTGGATGCCGCTATCGCTTATATTGAAAAACAGTTTGGAGAGGGCTCGATTATGAGTCTTGGCAAGCATTCCCAAACACACGCTATCTCTTCCATACCAACGGGAGCTCTCTCTCTAGATATTGCCCTAGGCATTGGGGGAGTGCCAAGGGGACGAATAGTTGAAATCTACGGTCCTGAATCTTCAGGAAAATCGACTTTGGCAACCCATATCGTGGCCAACGTCCAGAAACTTGGGGGGCTTGCCGCCTATATCGATGCTGAACACGCTCTAGATCCTGCCTATGCGGCGAGGATTGGGGTTAATATCAATGAATTAATGATCTCTCAACCAGATTGTGGTGAAGACGCACTCAATATCGCAGATACGTTAGCGCGCTCCAATGCTGTTGATTTGATTGTGATCGACTCAGTTGCAGCCCTAGTGCCTAAGAGTGAATTAGAGGGAGAAATGGGCGATACTCATGTAGGCTTACAGGCCCGCATGATGTCTCAAGCTCTCCGCAAGCTCACCGCGACTTTATCGCGTTCGAATACTTGCGCAATTTTCATCAACCAGATCCGTGAGAAAATTGGAGTGATGTTTGGGAGTCCTGAGACGACAACGGGTGGCAGGGCTCTGAAATTCTACTCTTCAATTCGTCTCGATATCCGTCGTACTGGTTCTCTCAAGGGCGCAGACAACGTCGAATGTGGCAACCGAGTGAAGGTGAAAGTGGCAAAAAATAAAATGGCACCTCCGTTCCGCGTTGCTGAATTTGACATCATTTTCAACGAGGGGATCTCTTATGAGGGCTCACTCATTGATATCGGCGTAGAGAGAGGAGTGATTGATAAAAAGGGATCTTGGCTCAGCTACAATGGTAACAGACTAGGGCAGGGCAAAGAAGCTGCTCGTGATGAGTTGAAAAAGAATCCCGATCTTGCTGCTGATATCCGCTGCAAAATCATGGAGTCCTTGCAAAATCAAGTCGACCTACCTAAAACTGAAATGGCTCTTGCAACTTCAGAAGACGAGTAAATCCGTCAATTGATAGAGACTGGGAATCTGAAGCTCTTTAAGAGCCCTCCCAGTCTCTTCTAATTCCTTTAAAACCCTCTCTCTA
>CAZXQV010000013.1:0-14128 GCA_964643195.1 uncultured bacterium
CCTCATCCTCAGGCAGAAAAGCTCTCTGTAGCTGAAGTGAGCGATGGCTCTCAAAGCTATCAAGTTGTCTGCGGAGCTTCTAATTGCCGAGCAGGGATTCGGGTCCCTTTTGCCAAAGTGGGCGGTCATGTCGGTAAGATCAAAATCGAAGCGCGCAAGCTACGTGGTGTAGATTCGTTTGGAATGTTGGCAGGCCACGACGAACTCAATCTGCCCGAAGAGCCCTATGGGGTTGTAGGAGGAATCATGGAACTTTCCCACTCTTTTGAACTGGGAAAAGATTTAGGCGACTATTTTGGCGAGCTTGTTTTTGAGGTGTCTCTCACACCTAACTTGGCCTATGCAGCGCACGTCCGTGGACTTGCCGGTGAACTGGGAGCCTATTTGAAAGAAGAAGTCAAAGTCCCAAGCTTTCAAGTAGAGACCAAAGCCAAACTCTCTCTTCAAGTGAAAAGTAATTGTCCTCGTTATGCTTGCCGTGTGATCGAAGATGTAAAAATCGGACCTTCACCCGATTGGCTAGTGAAGAGGCTTGAAGCGAGTGGCCTGAATAGCATCAACAAGATTGTCGATGCCACTCATTATGTCATGTTGGAATGTGGACAGCCGATGCATGCCTTTGATTTTGACAAAATTGAAGGTGGTATTGAAGTGCGCTTTGCCAAAGAGGGCGAGAAGATCACCACTCTTGATGGCAAGGAACGTTTTTTAACCAAAACGATGCAAGTCATTGCGGATGAGAACAAGATTTTAGCTATTGCTGGAGTGATTGGTTCAGCGGAAAGCGCTGTCACTCCTCTGACTGAAAATATTTTGCTCGAAGCAGCCTATTTTGACCCCACATTGGTTCGTAAAACCGCTAGACAACTCGAAATAACGACAGATGCTTCCTACCGTTTTGAAAGGGGGACTGATCCTAACTGTTTGGAAGAGGCGCTTGACCAAGCAACCAGCATTATTTTGGAAGTGGCGGGAGGAAAAGCTTCACCGCTTCTGGTCCAAGGAGAGCCTTTCGCAGATAAAAAAATCAACTGCCGCATCAAGCGCGTTAATCAGCTTCTTGGCACGCAACTAGCGATTAGCGAAGTAGAAACTATTCTAAGACGTATTGGCTTCAAAGTTTCTACAAAAGACGATCTCTATCATGTGACTGTTCCCTTCATGCGACATGATCTTAATCGTGAGATTGATCTCATTGAAGAAGTCGCTCGTTTCTATGGATATGATCATATTGTTTCGGATAGACCTACGCTCTACCGCGGGCATACTAGAGGGAATAATCCAACATTTCTTTTTGAAAGATGTGTGCGTGATTTTCTTCTTCAAGAAGGTTTACAAGAGCTTTTAACTTGTGATTTGATCGGTCCCAAAGAAGCTGCGATTTTGGAGCAGTCCAACTTGATCCATCTTCGCAATCCTCATTCTCATGAACAGTCGATTTTACGCCCTTCCCTTCTACCCTCTCTTTTGAAAGTGGTGCAACACAATGCTGACCACGGCTTGCATGATCTTGCTGGATTTGAGATTGGCAAGCTTCATTTAAGAGTCAAAGAGGACTATTTGGAACCGAGTGTTGCCTCGATTGTTTTGCATGGCGAGCGCACTCCTCATCATTGGAGTGGCGGGCGGGCTTGTTTTGACTTCTTTGATATTAAAGGAGTTGTGGAAAACTTTCTGAATCATCTGCATATTGATTACAAATTTACTAAGAGTCATCACCCCTCTTTTCATCCTGGTAGACAGACATCAATTGAGATTAATGGGAAGGGTGTGGGTATTTTAGGCCAAGTACATCCTTCGTTTGCCGACGCTGTTTATTTTGCAGAAATCCATTTAGAGGATCTACAAAATGCGTCGCGCTCTATTGATAAGATGCAACCTCTACCTCAGTTTCCCTCGTCTTTACGAGATTTAACACTCACTGTTCCTGACACGTTGAGTGCACAATTTCTAATCGAAGAGATGCACAAGGTCGATATAAAGTTTCTAGAAGAGATCTCTCTTATTGACCTATATCGTGATGAGAAACTAGGATCTGGTGTAAAAAACATCACCTTCCGCTTTGTCTACCGCGATCTTCACCGCACTCTTCCGGTGGAAGAAGTTGAAGTTGAACATGAGAAGTTGACCAATCAAATACGGGGTAAATTATGAAGAAAAGTGCACTATTGGCGCTTGGCCTGCTTAGCTGTTTAGCTGCTTGTCGCAATAACCAATCAAATGATGTTGTTAAATCCACATATATCCATAAATATGGGGTGCCTATTAATCAGGAGGAATGGAAAAGACAAGGTGAGGATGGAAAGGTTGTATTGCTACACAAAAATGGTGTAACCACTTCTCGTTCTTATTCGCAAGGTGTTTTACATGGTGAATGCACTTACAGCTTCCCAAATACATCGACACTGGCAAAAACTGAGATTTATGAGCAAGGCATGCTGATTGCGAGAAAGGAGAACTACATCAGTGGTGTCCCACATGTCGAAGAAGATTTTGAGGATGAAGTAATTTGCAGACGTAGTGTCTGGTATGAAAATGGTTCACCACAAACTGTAGAAGCGTATGCAAATGGCCTTTTGAGTAGTGGAGAATACCGCACTACTACAAATCAGGTAGAAACTCGTGTGAAGGGCGGCTCTGGAACACGCGTTATCCGTGATCAAGATGGTTTGCTCCTGGCTCGAGAAAATATCGAAGGTGGCCGAAGGATAGAGCGAGTAGACTACTTTATCAATGGCGATCCTAGTTCAATTACTCCTTATCAAAATGATCATATCCATGGAACGCGCTTGACTTTTGCTTTGGGTGGACTACCGAACACAGTCGAGCAGTGGAATTATGACCAGCAGCATGGAATCACTGTTGTCTATCTAAATGGAGAAAAGGTTTCTGAAGTGCCTTATGTACATGGTAAGCGTGATGGAATTGAAAAGAAGTTCCGCGATGGCACAATCCTTGTTGAAGAAATGACTTGGAGAAATGATGAGCCGCATGGAAAGCGGATCATCTATGTGGATGGAGCTACGCAAGTAGACTATTTTAACCATGGAGAACTTGTAAGCCGTCCGACTTTTGAAAGACGCAATCCTCAACGCCCACATGCTTAATGTGGGTCTTAGCATTGCTTGGCTAGATCATAACATCTCCCGTGTGGAACTTCTTCCTCACGGGAGATGTTTTTCAGAGCACCCTAAGATCCAGGAATGGATCGATGCCTATCTCAATAAAAAGCCCATTCTCTTTCCTTTACCCCTGGATCTAAGTAGACTACCTTCTTTTACTCAAAAAGTCCTGCTAGAAATTCAAAAAATTCCTTATGGCTATACTAAAACTTATAAAGAAGTGGCTGAAGCGATTGGTCATCCAGGGGCCCAAAGAGCTGTCGGCTCTGCCTGTGGCCGTAACCCTTACCCCTTATTTATCCCCTGCCACCGAGTGGTGGGTTATAATAGTCTCGGCGGATATTCTTGCGCTCAAAGTATTAAAATGTTATTATATATACTAGAATGTGCCAAATAAATAAAAAAGATGCTTGTCCTCATATACTACGTAATACAGCCTTTATTGCGGGTGTAGTTGCTATTGGGACGACTGTTGCACTCCTAATATTACGGAGGCAGCTGTCGCAGCTCCCTAGGATTGGCATGATTTCTGCAGCGACATTCACAGGGGCACTCTCCATTGCAACTACTGCATTTTTCTGCTTAAACAAGAGGAGGGACCGGGAGGTTAAGTGCATACCTCTCTTTGAGCCAGCTGATGAATTTAGAGCCTCTTTAGCGTCCAAGCAGCCCTCATTCGGCGTGGGCAAAGGCTTAGGCACGGCATCATCGCCAGGAGGAGCAAGCCCCACCTCCATGGCCCCATCTTCAGAAGAGCCACGTATGATAGTCCCCATGATGGAACAACTACCCCCCGATATGCCACCTTCAGAGGCCCAATCTGGTGAAAAAAATCCGCTAATCTCACACCCAATTCCACCACCAGAATCGTGCCCCTTATCTAGTGCAGCAGACCAACCAGGCTCTAAAACAGCGGGGTCACTTAAACGACCTGTATTGGATTCCTCCGCTGGGGGTGAAGATATGGAAAATAGGAGGTCACCCACCTCCTCCTTTATAGACAAAGATCAATTTTTTGATGCGCTTGAAGAGCCTGAAGAACTTTTTTTTGATCTGGATTCAGCTCATGAACCAACTCTACCAGAGCCTGTAGTTTCTGGACAAGCTGTACCATTCACGGCCTATCCCTCAGAGACTGAGGAAAAAAAAGCGAAATTATTGGATAGGATAATTGCCGCGCAAAAATTTGCAGACTTTGTTCTTAATTGCTTTCATCGTCATAACCCAAGTTATAAATTGAATACTACCAAAGGGGAATGCTGGTATGCTTACGGTTCAACGAGAAAAGCTCTGGATCAGGAATTTGATCAATTACGAATAGTTCTTTTGGAAAGCCCTGGGATATTAGATTTTCCCGTTCAGAGCCGAGAACTGCTTTGCTTGATGCCCTTGACTCTTCTTGCTCAAGATCCAACCACCTTGGGGACAAAGTTCGCGATTAGCCTCGCCATAGGTGCTGGCCAATTGAATCCAGCAGTCGTTCATAGCACAGCTTTATCATCCATCAAAACCATTATCAAAGAATGCACACCACTAGAAGTCTTTGCCGCGCATATTGGGAATATTGCCTACTGGTTATCGCCGGTCATCTACGAATATCTAAGAGGTGGCCGATTTCAAGACGAGCTCTACCAAGTCTGCATAAAGGTAAAAGAGATAAAACCTGGTGAGAGTGATCAACTCGATCTCTTTAATCAACAATTTGAGAAGATGGCAAAATGACTGATCGAACCGTATTTAGAAAAAACCTCTGCTTTGATGTACCACATGTTGTTACTGTAGTCGCTGGACTAGCCTCTATTGTTGCTGTAACGGCTCTTGTGATCATTACTCGGGGAAGCCATCCAAGTAGAACCTTGCTTATTGCTACATCAACTGGCGGGGCTATCGTTTTCACTTTATTCTTGGTGGGTCTTGTAAGCGCATGTCGTCAGAAGACAAAAAAAATAGATGATCCAACCCCAACAGTGATGGAGCCAGCAATACCTCGAGCTCGTCCACAAGCAGAAGAGCCCATGATAGCTCCTCGAGATGTTACAACTCTTCAACGAGGAGAGAGTCCTGCCCAAGAGGGGCCAAGACAACTGGGCCCGACTCCTCCGACAGCTCCAGACGACGCTAGCCAAGAGGGGCCAAGACAACTGAGCGCGACTCCTGCGATAGCTCCAGACGACGCTACCCAAGCAGCAAATGTGGACAATCTGAATAAATTTATGAATGAAATTTTACCCCAACAGATGAAAATTTGGGAAGACTTCCTTAGCACTCTTTTACGAGCTGCTCAAATTCCTGATAATGAGATTGAAGCGCTGAGAGGCGGCTTACATCAAGCGCTGATTCAAGATTATCAGCTCTTATTCGCAGATGGAACAATTACAATTGAGCAGGCAGTCTTAGAACTTGACTCAATTATAGGGATCGGTTGCAAGATCCTAGTCCATCAGATTGGACAGGCCTCTCTCACATGTTTATGTTTCTTGCGAGATAAATACATCAGGAACAATGGTCAATCTAAGATAAATGGACGCATTGACACACATTTTACAGGCCCTCTTTCAGACCGTCAATCTTGTAGTGGTTTTATGAAAACCCTTAGCCCTTATATTGTGGAATTTGGGATTAAATTGATCCGGACAGGTAAGCGAAGTGAATGGCTACAGCTTTTTGAAGATGCTGGGGAAGCGATGAAAACAGAAAGATCCACTCCTCTGATCGTTGGGTCAGCTTTCATTGCGAATGGTATTAGAACGCGCCAATTGGCATTCTAATTGCTTCTCTTCTTCCGTTAAAGACGGGAGAAGCAACAAATGGAACAGCAAAATCTACAGCAAAAAATCGCCTACCTTGAATTTGTCAATGACCAACTAGTCTCAGAAATCGACTACGTCGACCGCCTTCTGAGAATCATTGGCTTTCCTGAAGGCCTCGAAACCATCAAGAGTGCAGCTCAAGAAGTTATCGAAGAAGAAGGTTTTAACGACTAGAGCCATCCTTAGAAGGTTTGCCAAAGCGACCAGTTGATGGCTTCTTGAATTGCCCTCCAGGGTGAGCCTTTCCAAAACGTCCGTTAGCACGGCCTGTTGAAGCCTTTGGCACACGCCCTTCTGGCCTTCTTCTCTCAGAACCATCGTCAGTAGTGACTTCTGTTGGCTTGAAACGGCCTCTCGGCTTGCCAAAGCTTCTTGACTCTGCAGATCTTGCAAAGCGAGTCTCACTCTCAGGTTTGCTGAATGGATTTTTCTTCAAGCCTCCTTCTTGAGAAGGTCTGGAAAAATCTCCCTTATTCGCAGATCTTTTGAACTTAGGTTTTCTTTGAGAAAAACTATTTTCCTCTCCACCTCTTTTGAAGCTGCTTTTTCTATCGCTAAGGGTGCGATCTTCTGAAAATCTGTTGAAGCTCGGCTTTCTGTCTGAAAAATGGCTCTCTTCTAAAGCTCTCTTGAAACTGGATTTCCTATCACCAGATGGTCTGTCTGCTGAAGCTCTGTTGAAACTCGTTTTTCTATCAGTAAAGGGGCGCTCTTTAAAGCTGCTATTTCTGCCTGAAAAATGCCCCTCTTCTGAAACTCTTTTAAAAATCGGTTTTCTATCAGCAGATGGTCGGGCAAAATGACCTTCTTCTGATGAGTTGTTAAAACTGCCTGGATTCCTGCTTCTTTTGAACGGCTTTTCAAAGCCCCTCTTCTCACCTGAAGGCTTGCCGAAACGGCCCCTGCCCCCACCAAATGAATTGCCAAAACGACCCCGAGAAGGCTCTCCTCTCGAATCGCCTGCTGATTTCTTTTGAGCAGGTTCCAAACCTTCAATCTCAGCTACTTCAATACGTTCCCCTGTAAAGCGCTCAATTCGCTTAACCAAGGCCACATCTTGACCTCCCACAAGTGAAAGCGCTGTCCCTTTAGCCCCCGCACGACCGGTTCTGCCAATTCTGTGCACATAATCTTCGGCGCTACGTGGCAAATCAAAATTCACAACATGAGTCACTGACTTTACATCGATGCCTCTCGCAGCCACATCTGTCGCTACCAAAACATCGATCGAACCATTACGCAACTGCCCAATAGTCCTAGTTCTTTGCCTTTGACTCATATCACCATGTAAAGCAGCTGCACGCTTGCCTTTGTCTTGCAATTCAGAAACCAGCTGGTCAGCATGACGCTTAGTTGCTGTAAAGATAATAGTATGCTCAACATCTTCACCATCAAGTATATGATCAAGCAAACGATTTTTATGATTGAGGTTATCAGCGTAGTGTAGCTTCTGTTCAATATTTTCATGAGTAGTAGAGTCTGTCTCAATCACCACATCGACAGGATCCCTCATCAGTTGCTTTGAAAGCTTCAGAACTTCCCCTTGAAGAGTCGCTGAGAAAAGCAATGTTTGTCGATTGTCGGGAATTCGAGACACAATCTCCTCAACAGGCTCTAGAAAGCCCATATCCAACATGCGATCAGCTTCATCTAAAACCAGCATTTCCACATGAGAAAGATCGATTTTGCCCTGATGGAGATAATCGATCAGTCGGCCAGGAGTAGCGATCAAAATTTCGTAAGGGCGTGACAGCTGCTTCATTTGCAAGCCATAGGCAACTCCACCACAAATGCAGACACTTTTCATTCTTTTCAAATAAATACTATATTTTTCAGCCTGGGTAGCAATCTGCATAGCCAGTTCTCGTGTTGGAGATAGAATAAGGAGACGAGGGCCGCGACCTAATGGCTCAGAAGCCTGTAATTTATTAAGAGCGGGCCAAAGAAATGCTGCGGTTTTACCTGTACCCGTCTGAGCTGAGGCTCTCACATCCACCCCGCTTGTGATCTTGGGAATAGCTGCTAACTGGATATCTGTCGGCGCTGTATAGCCAGCTTGAGCAATAGCCTTTAAAATTTTAGGGTCTAGAGAAAGAGAGTCAAAGGACATTTTATAACTTGGGTTGAATGAAAAATCAAGTCACTATAACAGAAACTGATCTTAATTTTCTATAAGATGTTTTTTTCTGTAGGGTTTATTCCCCTTTGAAGGATCAAAGGTTCTTTTGCGCGGGGCGACTAAACAGCTCTCCGAACAGGCCCCTTCTCTCTGAAGAGCACAGCTTTCGCAGCAAAGAAAGAGCTCATTACAGTCCATATTGGCACAATTAAAATATTTATCTGATGGATTGTCGCAGAAACAACATTTTGAAATCGGCTCTGCTGGCTTATTATCGATCGAACAGGCCAATCTATCATCGAAAACGAAGAGGCTACCCTTCCAATGCTTGCGCCCTTCTGTCAAACCATAGTTGATCACACCACCATCTAACTGGAAGACCTTGTCAAAACCCCGTTTTTTCAGCAGAGCTGAGTAGAGTTCACAGCGGATCCCTCCTGTGCAATACATCATCACCTTGGTTTTTGCAGGATCGACCTCATCCTTTAGACTATCCGCATAAGAGGGAAAGTCGCGGAAATTTTTGAGATTGGGAAGGGTTGCCCCTTCAAAATGGCCGATCTTCCATTCATAGTCATTGCGTACATCGAGAAGGAGGTAGTCCTCATCACTCTCAAGCATCTCTCTCCATTTCTGAGGAGAAACATGCTCTCCCCCCTCTTTTGCATCAGCCTCTTCACCTAGCGCAACCAGCTTTTTGCGGTATTTCACAGTCATCCGCGGGAAAATCTGCTCGGCAACTGAATGGGCCTTAAAATGAACTTTTGAAAACCGAGGATCTTGCTTTAAGAAAGTGATGTACTTTTCGCAAGCCTCTGGGGAACCACTCATTTGGCCGTTGATCCCCTCTTCTGAAATATAGATGCGACCTGTTGCGTCTAGCTCTTTAAAAAATTTCTTTTGTTTTTTCACTTCGAGATGAGGGTCCTCTATTTTCTCAAAGACGTAGTAAGCAAGTGCATAATAATCCATATGCGAAAGAGTATAAAGAAGAGGGGGAAATAATTCCATTGTAGAAAATTTGGGTGCACTGTATGCTACTGGCTTTGAAATTTAGGAGTTATTTAATGGCACGTTATAGAGGTCCGAAGAACAGAGTGGCTCGCCGTTTTGGCGCAAATATTTTTGGTCGCGCACGCAACCCACTTTTGAAGAAGCCCAACCCTCCCGGGCAGCATGGCGCGCGCAGACGCAAAAAGTCGGACTACGGCCTCCAGCTTGACGAGAAGCAGAAGTTAAAGGCATGTTTCGGCATGCTTTCAGAAAAGCAGCTGGTAAACTCTTTCAAAAAAGCTTTGCAGCAGAAGGGTAATACAGCTCAAAACTTTGTGCAACTTTTGGAATGCCGTCTTGATGTGATGGTTTATCGCCTACGTTTTGCGCGGACTATTTTTGGAGCTCAGCAGCTTGTTAGCCACGGCCACATTCTAGTAGATGGTCAAAAAGTTGACCGCCGCTCATTTATTGTGAAAGCAGGCCAAACCATTTCAGTACGTGAAAAGTCGCGGAAGCAAAAAGCGATTGTAGAAGCGTTAGAAGTGAGCTCTCATTCAACACCTGAGTATATGGAGTTGAACAAGGAGACTTTTACTGGCAAGCTTATCGTATTGCCTGAGCTCGACCAAATAGAAGGGATGTTACCACTTCCAATCAACATTCCTGTTGTTTGTGAGTTCCTTTCTCACCGCACTTAATCAGAAGTTCAGCATGATAGCTGATTAAGGTGTAAATTGAGCTCTAGACTAAGCAGTTTAAACTTTAATCCAACAGTTCACATGCCCCACCGAAGACTGAGGTGTGTCAACTCTTACAACTCAGGATTGCTTGGTCAATTTTTCAGCAAATTTATCGATTGATATTTTTGTAGAAAAATGCTATATTTGCCTTGATTCCCCAACACTCCATATTTTTTAACAATGAGGTTTCATTTTGCTCTTACGAACTGGATCCGATCCGTTTTCCGGAAGCCATCCCTTCTCCGATTCTGGAAGCCATCCCTTGTCCGAAGCATCACATCCATATGATGATAATTGGCAGGCAACAGCCGCCGCAGTAGCCGCCGCAGTTCAACTGCCAGCTCCAAGCTCCCTACCCCCCCCACTAGACTTACATAATCCTCTGCAACCAGATGATCCTCTCCAACGGCTATTTGACTTACATAATCCTCTCCAACCAGATAATCCTCTCCAACCAGATGATCCTCTCCAACGGCTATTTGACCAATGGGAGGGGCACCTGTTCGCTGGTCCTAGTCGTAATGTTACAGCTGTCGATTCCCAGAGCGGTCGTCACGATATGATGACAGCAGCAGCACGCTCGCTGCCCTCACAATATTTCATAGCTGTACGATCAGACGATTCCCAGGCAGGAATAGCTCGTGATTCAGGGCATCAAGCTCCCTCCACGGACACTTCGAGAGCCCGACCAATATTTACCCATAGGAAATACCGATGCTTATCAGAAGGTTGTCGTCTATTATTTGACAAAAGAGCTGAACTAGACGCACACGTCCGGCAAGAGCATCGAGGAACATACAGATGCACATTAATTGATTGTGAGAGCAGGTTTGGGCGAGTAAAGCAGCTTCGAGAGCACGTCAGAAGAATACACGGGATGAAAGCAGACGGTGGAAAGGCGGAGAGTTACACATGCGGACATTGTCTAAATAAGACTTGGTTGAGGAAGCAAGATGCTTTAAGTCATATCAGATCTCGGCATTTAGATCCAAATAAAAAAGATCCAACTACTAAGCACGGATCCGCTAAGAACATGAATCAGTTCATAGTAATAACTGAAAACCCTGAAACACATACACGTACAATTAATGTGAAACAAGAATTTTTAAAAGGTTAAAGTATAACTGAATCAGTTTGGATTGACTATACAAATTAGAATCCTAAGATCTGGAAAAAAGCTTGCTGTAGAGTGGTGTTTTAGAAAGCTTGGCAACCGCGAGGAAACTCACCACGAAAATCGAAGCTTCTATAGCTAAAACTTGGAGCTGTAACCAGAAAGCACGGGGAACTGAGGGCAAAAAACGACTCGTATATAATGTGATCACTGAAGCCACAAGCGATGAAAGGACAAGTCTCGCTACATTATCAACTACTCCTTTCCACTTGATCCGCTGGATAGTCGTCAAAATCCAGACCAAAAGAGCTGCATTGACTACTGAACTCATTGCAGTCGCGATAGCAACACTGATCGCTCCCCAATGGAATACAAAGACAAAGAGCCAGTTGAGCCCGATGTTCAGCAAAACCGATACAGCAGCAAAAATCGCTGGTGTCTTGTAGTTTTGTAATGAATAGAAGGCGCTTGCAAAAAGCATCGTGATTGTCATGGGCAGGAGCGCAGCTCCATAAGCAATCAGACATCCTGCAGTTGTCCTAACCGCCTCTTCGGAAAATTGACCATGACCATAAATCAAATTGACGGAAGCAAAGCTGAGGCTTAGTATCGCAAATGAAATAGGCATCATCCAGCTGATCGCTCTTTGTACCGCGAAATGGAGGAACTCGTGGTAACGTTCATATTCACGGTTCTTGATTGCTCGAGATATCGGTGGAAAAAGCGCTGAAGCAAGCGCCACTCCAAAAAGAGCGAGTGGGAGCTGTTGTAATCTGATTGCATACCAGAGAAATGCCGGTCCTTCAGGATCTGCTGCTCTAGCAAAAATCGCATCACAGGCGCTGTTGATCTGCACCGCTGCCACCCCAAACATACCAAGCAAAAAGGGTTTGACGATGGTGATCAATGAGCGGAGATGAAACCCTTGATGATTACAACCCAGGCTCACGATACGGGTGATACGAGGCAATGTCAGGAGCCACTGAGCTGCAAAGGCCACGACAATGACCATAGCAAGCCGCTCCATGGCCAAACCTATCTCCAATTTGTAGAGGAACAAGACTGCCACCATCCAAAGCAAATTCAGAATCGATGGCGCAAGACTGGGCAGAAAATAAGAACGTTCACAGTTGAGCAGCGCACTATTGAGGGCAAAAAGACAAATAAAAAGGATAGCAGGCAAGAGGAGCATCGTCAGACGCAAAACATCGTGATTGGCCTCTCCAAAAAGTAGGAAATAACCTAAAATCCCTTCAGCAAAAAGCACAATACCTAAAAGAACAACTGAAAGACCCATCGTGAGGTCATAAAAGAAACGACTCGCCGCCTCCTGGCTCTTTGCTCGTAGATCTTCGTAATGGGGAATGAAAGCTGTGTGGAGAGCTCCCTCTCCAAAGAGACGGCGGAGCAAATGAGAAAAGCGGTAAGCCATCCAAAAAGCTGCAACAGCCGGCGCTGTTCCAAAAAGTGCTGCCATAGTCACTTCTCTTCCAAGACCTGTAATCCTTGAGAGCGTTGTTCCTGAAAAGAACCTTTTTGCCGAAGAACTGATCTGCTGTTTAGAATCTTTCATATTCACGGAATATAGACTCATTTGATATAAATTGGCGATCAAAATGAACAAAACTCCAGCCAAAGAACTCCTAATCGGGGCCCATACGAGCACTCAAGGCGGCGTCCACAACGCCCTAGTTGAAGGGCAATCTATTGGAGCTACTACAGTGCAGCTGTTTACTTCCAACCAAAGACAATGGAACAGTCGTATTCTTACGGAAGAACTGATTCAAGATTATGAAAAAACTTTGAGAAAGACTCATCTTCAAGATATCATGAGCCATGCCAGCTACTTGATAAACCTCGCTTCGCCAAATGAAGATGTTCACACAAAAAGTAAAAAAGCTTTCCGCAGTGAAATAGAGCGCTGCCAAGCCCTTAAAATCCGCTATTTGAATTTTCATCCTGGTGCTGCACTCGACGACTCTTTAGATAACGCGCTGAATCGCATTGTTGCATCTCTACTTGAAGTTGAAGATTTTTTTGATGATGATGATCTCATCCTTCTATTGGAAACTACTGCTGGACAAGGCTCTGTGATTGGGGCGCGTTTTGAGGAGCTGGCGCATATCATCGATCGCACCCAAGATAAGCTACCCATCGGCATCTGTATCGATACTTGTCATATTTTCGCTGCTGGTTATGACATCCGTACAGAAGCAAATTTACACAAAACATTAAAAGAATTCGATGATATCATCGGCTTAGATAAGCTTTATGCTTTCCATCTAAATGATTCTCAACATGATTTGGGGTCAAGGAAGGATCGGCATGAAGCACTTGGTGAAGGTAAAATCGGACTTGACTGCTTCAGGTGTTTGATGCGGTCACCAATGACCCGCGAAATTCCCAAATATTTAGAAACTCCCGGAGGGCCTCCGCTCTGGGACAAAGAAATAGGACTTTTACGTGACTTTGCGCAGTAAAATTAAGACGATTAAAGAAGGCGATTTCATTGGAAAGCCTGTGACTATCAAAGGTTGGGTCCGGACAACCCGTGCTCAGAAAAATTTTACCTTTGTTGAAGTGAATGATGGTTCGACTCTTTCGAATATGCAGGTGGTTCTCAATGACACTGCTGAGCTAACAACAGGTTCTGCTGTAGCCGTTACAGGTAAAGTAGTTGCAAGCCCCGGTGGGAAGCAGTCAGTCGAGATTCAAGCTGACTCGATTCAAGTCATCGGACCTTGCTCCGCAGAAAAGTATCCTCTACAGAAAAAACGCCACTCTTTTGAGTTCTTACGTTCGATTGCCCACCTACGTCCTCGTACAAACACAATCGGAGCTGTGACTCGTGTACGTAATTGCCTGGCATTTGCGACACACCGTTTTTTTCAAGAGCGCGGCTTTCTCTATCTCCATACGCCGCTCATCACACTCTCCGATTGCGAAGGGGCTGGAGAAATGTTTAGTATTTCTGCTGGCAAAGATCATTTTTTTGGAAAACCCGCTTTTCTCACAGTGTCAGGCCAGTTAAATGCTGAAATTTATGCTTGCGCACTTTCCGATGTTTACACCTTTGGTCCTACTTTCCGTGCAGAGAACTCCAACACCTCTCGACATTTGGCTGAATTTTGGATGATCGAGCCTGAGATGGCGTTTGCCGATCTCTATGATGATATCGATCTCGCTGAAGCCTATTTGAAGTATGTTTTTTCAGCTGTACTCAATGA
>CAZXQV010000014.1:0-14077 GCA_964643195.1 uncultured bacterium
GTATGCGATATGACGGTTATTTATGGAAGGGGTGCTCCACTTTCAATTACACCCGACAACATGAAAACTTTTGAATAGTCTTGACTTTATTTTAAAAAACCAAAATGCTCTTGATCAAAGTTGCTTAAACCAACACTCAGGAGTATTTTTTGGTTTCTCCATCTGGCCCTATAGGACTCAACCCTACAGAACTTGAAGCGCTCTCCGTTCTAGTGAGTGGTTTCCCTACCCCTGAAGAGCGAACAAGTGAAGCGGCACGCTCTGTTTTAGAAGCAACAGCAGGCAATACTACACCAACTCAGCAGCCACAGCTACCAGTTGTTACACCTCAAAAGCCTGGAGCAACAACAATACGGATTGCCCCCCGTCTAAAAGATATAGCATCAACTATTCATCAACCCCCAGATGACTCGGCAGCAGGAAGGATGGTAGGTGTTTCCGGAAGAGGTGACGTCGAAGGAGCTCCTGCACCTAAACGCGTATGCGCATCAGCTCCAATAAATGTGCGATCCTACTTTGCACCCCTTCCTACCCCGCCTGCAACAGCAACCCCGGAACAACCTAAATGTAATGGCCAACATTACCCCATTCTTTCGACAGAGCTATGGAGAGTTGACTCCGCTAGAGGCATCGCAACCTGCAGAATATGCGATCGCCCCTTTTTAAACAAAAACAGCATCACCGAAAATCACCAAAATAAACATGTACTAGATAGTGGCCCAACTCACACTTTTGCGTTTATATGCGGCCACTTCTCCAATGGAATCCACTGTGACGCGCGATTCCCTTCTAAGGAACAAAGATACAACCATTTGAATGAAGCACATCCAGAACATAGATTATCAAGAAAATCAAGACCTCGATGCCCTGTTCCCCATTGCCGCGTTTTCACGTCTCTCTTCGGTTTAGGAGAGCACGTATTTATCAAACACCAAGGTGGAAGACTCCGTTGTGAGGCCGACGCATGCGGGATCGAATTTAGTAATTTCAAACAGGTGGCTATTCACCTGAAACTTAAGCACGGAGTTCCTTATGCAGAAAGAACAGCAGGTTATTTAAGAGAATGTTTTATTGATGAAGAAACAGGTTTATTGAAAACCCCCATTCCCGATAATTAGCTTGCTTAGAGCCGATTCATTTGAAAACTGGAAATCTCATATATGCTTTAGAGTCTAATGTTTTTATGTCCATGAAAGCTTTAAATTACCCTTTGACCCAGTCAATAGTTCTATTAAATTTTAATCCACTACATAGCTGAATTAAGATCGATCAACACCGGAACCTTTCAGGCGTCCAAATCTGCAGTTTTCAACTGAATTGACTATACTACAAACGCTTCATTGAAAAATTTGAGATTGATCTTTATGACTACTTGTCATATTCTTGGTCTCGCAAAACAGGAGTTTTTACATGGCAAGCAAAAAAAGAGAAATCATCAAGCTCAAAAGCAGCGAAAGCACGGATGTCTACTGGACCACAAAAAATAAGTCGACAACCACAGGTCGTTTGGAACTTAAAAAATACGATCGTAAGCTCCGTCGACATGTTGCATTCAAAGAAGCTAAATAGATGAAATTTGAGCTTTCAGTAGCCCTCAAATATCTCATTCCTCGATGGAGACAGCTCTCTGTCTCCATCATATCCCTAATTTCAATTCTAGTAGTCTCCCTGGTGGTCTGGTTGGCTATCGTTTTTCTCTCGATTTCAGAAGGTATCCAAGAACGTTGGATCGATGGCTTTGTCTCTTTAAATCCGCCCGTTAAGATCACTCCAACTGAAGCCTACCATAACTCCTACTACAACCTCATCGATCGCTATAGCATCGATTCCAACTACACCAATAAATCGATCGCTGAAAAATTAATTAGCAAAAAAGTCGACCCTTATGACCCAGCACGCGACCAAGAACTTCCCCTAGCGCTCCCCCCTTCTGAGAACAAAGATTTGGTGAAGGAAGCTTGGGAATCGGTCTCTTCCGTCCATTTTAAGGGGATCCGCCCACAAGTAGCACAAGTCTCTCTATGTAATTTAAAACTGCGTGTCGATGGTTCTTTTCTTTCTCAACTCTGCTATGTGACGGGGCATGATGAAAGTAATGCTCGGATGAAACGCCGCCTCATTGACCCTACCCCAAAAGATGTGACGACTTTCATCAATCTGATTCCTGGATCAAAAGAGCATTTTTTCAAAAATATCCAGGTCAATGAGGTTCAGACAGCGGATTATGACTACCGTTTGTTTACCCCAGAACATGGAGATTTATGGGGTTGTAAAATCTTCTTCCCTACAGGTGACGAAAAGATCATCATCCCCGAATCTAAAGCGCGCCTTGAAAAACTTTTAAACAGCTTGTGTCAAGCGGGTTTTGAAGTTCAAGAGGTATCGGTGAACTTCAAAGAGGGCCGCGCTAACACAAGCTGTCCTATCACTTTTGATCGTGGAGTGCCGCTAAAAACAAGTTTGATCGATGCTAAAACGGGTCGATTCCGGCTGACTGCCGATTTGCAAGGTCTTTCTGTTTCAGGAGAGAGTCTTTTCGACCACTTGGAAGTGACAAAAGCAGAGATTAGCCCTGGTGAGAGCTATTGGGTCCATGACAATCAAGGCAGCCTGACGATCCCAAGCGACCATGGACTTGGCGATGGCATTTTGCTTTCTTCTGCTTATCGCGAGAAAGGAGTCTCCCTTGGCGATCGAGGCTACATCTCTTTCATAACAGGGACTTCAACCTCCGTACAAGAACAGAAAAGCGCCGTTTATGTTGCAGGTTTTTTTGATCCAGGGATTGTTCCGATGGCAGGCAAAGTGCTCTTTGTTTCTCCCGAACTAATGCGAACTTTCGAAGGCAACCTCTCTCTACCAGACCAGATGTTTTCTAATGGCATCAACGTATGGCTCGATGATCCCGAAGATGCTATTGCAGCAAGCTTAGCTATCCAAGCAGAACTTGAGAGACGCGGGATTGCGAAATACTGGCATGTAGAAACCTTCTACGACTTCGAATTCTCACGCCCCATCCTGCAACAGTTTGACTCTGACAAGACACTCTTTACCTTGATCGCTATTATGATCTTGACAGTTGCCTGCTCAAACATCATCAGCATGTTAATCCTCCTAGTGAATGATAAAAAGCGAGAGATTGGGATTTTACAGGCTCTTGGAGCATCACCAAAGAGGATCGGGATGATTTTTGGGATGTGTGGACTATTCACAGGGTTGATCAGCTGTCTTTTTGGCGCTGTACTCGCTATTTTGACTCTGAAAAATCTGTCGTCGCTTGTCCTCTTCCTCAACTTCTTGAAAGGCCATGAAATCTTCCAAAAAATGTTCTTCGGCGGCGATCTCCCAAACGCAGTGAGTCTTTCTGCTCTTTTCTTTGTGTTAGGAGCGACCATTTTGATCTCTGTATTAGCTGGACTTATACCTGCTCTCAAAGCAGCACGTATACGCCCCTCTGAAATACTAAGGAGGGAGGGATGACACTAGAAGCTTTTGAGATCAGCAAATCATTCGAACACCCTGAAAAAGTCGTGGTACTCAAGAACATCACCCTCAAAGTAGAGGCTGGTAGGAGCGTCGCGATTATGGGAGCTTCCGGTGAAGGCAAAAGCACTCTCCTTCACATCCTAGGAACTCTTGAAGCTCCAACGTCTGGCACACTTCTCATCAGTGGTGAAAAACTACCGACTGACAAGCTGCGGAATCAGAAGATCGGCTTTGTCTTCCAATCATTCAATCTCCTTGATGACTACACAGTCTTGCAAAACGTACTCATGCCAGCCTTGATCGGCGGCTTTGAGGCCAAAGAGCGCGCTCTCAAACTTCTCGCACGAGTTGGTCTTTCTCACCGTGCCACCTTTGCAGCAAAACTACTTTCTGGGGGAGAAAAACAACGTGCGGCTATCGCACGCGCCCTCATCAACAATCCCGATATTATTTTAGCTGATGAACCTTCTGGAAACCTTGACCACACAACGTCCATCATGATCCACAATCTACTTCTAGATTGTGTAAGAGAGGAAGGTAAAGCTTTAGTCGTTGTAACTCATGATGAAACGCTTGCTAACCTCTGCGACAAAACCTATCACCTAATTAATGGCGAGTTAAGATGCCCACTATGACACAAAAACCGATCATCAACTACCTACAACAACAACTAGAGCAGCTCAAAGAAACTGGTTTATACAAAACAGAGCGTGTGATCTCTTCCCCTCAACAGGCAGAAGTCGAGCTATCAGATCATACCCACGTGCTCAATTTCTGTTCTAACAATTACTTAGGTCTAGCTAATCATCCCCGTGTTCTCAAAGCAGCTGAAGAGAGCTACGCAAAATATGGCTTTGGTCTTGCCTCTGTACGCTTTATTTGCGGAACACAAAAGATTCATATTGAACTAGAAAACAGAATTTCTAATTTCTTAAGAACAGACGCTACGATTCTTTACGGCTCTTGCTTCGATGCTAATGGCGGTCTGTTTGAGACGCTACTTGGTGCTGAAGATGCTGTGATTTCAGACTCCTTGAATCATGCCAGCATCATTGACGGCATTCGTCTTTGTAAGGCAAAGCGTTTTCGTTATAAGAACAATGATATGAAAGACCTAGAAGAGAGATTGATCGAAGCACAAGATTGTCGTTTTCGCTTGATCGCTACAGATGGTGTCTTTTCGATGGACGGCATCATTGCTAACCTCAACGCTGTTTGTGATCTTGCTGATAAGTATAATGCACTTGTGATGATCGACGACTGTCATGCTACCGGTTTTATGGGAGCTGAAGGTCGAGGTACGCAAGAACACTGCGATGTGATCGGCCGAGTGGATATCATTACGGGTACGCTTGGGAAAGCGCTTGGTGGGGCGTCAGGAGGCTTCACATCGGGTCGGAGAGAGATTATCGAATGGTTGCGTCAGCGCTCACGCCCCTACCTTTTCTCAAACACGCTGGCACCGAGTATTGCGAGTGCTTCGGTAGAGGTTTTCAATCTTTTAGAGACAGAAGGAGACGAGCTGCGTCGCCGTCTTTTTGCCAATTCGAATCACTTCCGCGAGAAGATGATGAGCTTGGGCTTTAAGCTGGCGGGTCAAGATCATCCTATCATTCCGGTGATGTTGGGTGATGCGAAGCTCACACAGATTTTTGCGAAAAAGATGCTGGAGGAAGGCATCTACGTCATTGGTTTCTTCTATCCTGTTGTGCCACAGGAGGCGGCGCGCATCCGAACACAGATGTCTGCTGTCCACACGATAGCGGAAGTAGACCAGGCTATCGCAGCTTTTGAAAAAATAGGAAAAGAACTGAGGGTAATCTAGGATGAAAGCCATAGTAAAAAAAGAAGCAAGCAGAGGACTTTCTTGGGAAGAGGTGCCTATCCCCAGCTATGGTAGTCGGGATCTTCTCGTAAAAGTAGAGAAAACATCGATCTGCGGAACTGACATTCACCTTTATGAATGGGATGCTTGGGCAAGTAAAACATTGCCCGTGCCGTCTGTCATTGGTCACGAATTTGTGGGTCATATCGTTGAGATGGGTGATGAAATCAAAGATTTTAAGATTGGTCAGCGCATTTCTGCTGAAGGCCATATCACATGCGGTGTCTGCCGCCATTGCCGTACAGGTCAGCGGGTGCTTTGCCCAGAAACTATCGGCATTGGGGTTAACCGCGATGGCGCTTTTGCTGAGTATGTGAGCATACCAGCAGAAAATGCCTTTCCCATACCAGACGCTATTAAAAGCGAGATAGCCTCTCTTTTCGACCCACTAGGAAACGCTGTCCACACAGCGCTTTCATTTGATCTAGTCGGCAAGAATGTGCTAATCACGGGGGCTGGGCCGATTGGTGTGATGACTATTGCTGTTGTGAAGAAAGCGGGGGCTAGGAGCGTTGTTATTTCTGATGTGAATCCCTACCGCTTAGAATTGGCGAAAAAGATGGGACCCGATCGGGTTGTGAATGTTGCGGAAGAGAATTTGACGGATGTTTTGAAAGAGATGAGTCTCACAGGCTTTGATGTCTGTCTTGAGATGTCAGGAAGCCCAAAGGCTTTTGGTGAGCTACCCAAGCTTGCTATTCATGGTGGTAAGCTTGTGCTTCTCGGCATTCTTCCCGGGACTGCTCAGTTAGACTGGCATGCCGTTATGTTCAAGATGCTGACAATTAAAGGAATTTACGGAAGAGAGATATTCAATACTTGGTATCAAGTGTGTGACATGTTGCAGTCGGGACTGGACGTTTCGCCTGTGATCACGCATCGTCTCAAAGCCACGGATTTTCAGAAGGGTTTTGACGCGATGTTGTCAGGACAGAGCGGAAAGGTGATTCTCGATTGGACTCAAAATTAGAAAAAGCAATAGCAAGCGTGCTGCCGGATAGACCAGCCTATGCAGCAGCACGCTATGCTTTGCTTTCTGGCGGTAAGCGTTTAAGGCCAAAACTTGTCTTACTAACCGTAGAGGCGCTTGGCGGTGATATAGACGAAGCTTTAGCAGCTGCTATAGCGATCGAGATGATACACACTTACTCCCTGATTCACGACGATCTTCCTTGCATGGATGATGACGATTTTAGACGAGGTAAGCCGACTGTGCACCGTGCTTTTGATGAAGCTACCGCCGTTTTAGCGGGCGATCTATTGCTCACTCATGCCTTCCTTATCTTAGCTCATAAGCCTGAACTGGTAGCTATTTTAGCTGAGGCTGCTGGAGCTGAAGGGATGCTTGGTGGGCAATTATTAGATCTACAAGAGTGTAAGGATATAGACCTCTTGCATGGACTCAAAACAGGCGCTCTTTTCCGTTGTGCCTTCCATTTTGGAGCGCTTTTAGGAAAGGCTGACCCAAAACCATTTATTGAATTTGGAGAAAGCTTTGGGCTGCTTTTTCAAGCGGTGGATGATTTAGAGGATGGGGATCCATTGGCGAGTCAGGAGCGTGTAGAAAGACTTTACAAACAGTGTTTAGAAAAGCTCCCCCATCCGATTTTCGAACAGCTAATTGCCTCTATAGCTGAATCAATCAAGCCCGCAAATTCCGCGGTATAATAAACCAGTCTGATTTAGGTTCATGAAATATCCATTCTTGTGAACCCCCAGACTGACGCACAATCATTAATTCAGCATCTTCATCTATCCGGAGCTTAGTATGTTTCCTCTTACCATCAACCCAGTTCAAATCGCCTATGTAATGAACTTGAGGCAAGCCAAGCTCCTTCCTGAGGATACGCTCGATATGAGCAGGATTTGGGACGGCTAAACAATATTTGATAAGAATAGCCCTCAAGCGGCGCGCCCATATTTCTGGCAAACTAGGGCTGCTTACTGACAATTCACTTTTTATTCGGCTCAACTGATCATCTCGATAATCGATTTGCAGATTAGACAAAATATCACTTAAGATTTCAGTCACATCTTCTTGCGACAAAATTGCTTGGGATTTCCCTCCTGCTAATCTTCTAGAATCTCTCCTCAATCTTTTGCGCGAAACATTATCAATTTTTTTAGCAGAAATCTGTTGGCTCGTTGCTGTAAAATTATGACGACCTCTACTTAGAAGAATGCAAGACAAAGGAGGTAGAGCTAATGGACGTACTTTTTCTGCAACAGTATGAAAATAATCTTTTACACCTTGGAAATAATCGACTGATTGATATGGAAATCCCCAATATTCCATAACATGGCGAGCAACTCCTCCATCAGCTTTGAAGATATAGAGATTTCCAAAATCTTGATCGGGTAATGCATGTAATTCGGCGATCCACTCTTTAAAGGCTGCTCCCACATTTAGAGGCCATACATCATAATTGAAAGCTAAAGTTTCACGAATGAGCCTATTCAAATGATGCAGCAACTGCTCTATAGTGAATATGATATGAGTTTTGTTTCCAGCATCCACAATCAGAAGGAGACAAGGCTTGTTCAAGACAGTTTTTAGACCTTCAAGAGAACCTGAAAAAGGAACTTCATGTCCTGCAATGAATACCTTGTCACCCACATGTGCAACACAATCTAACTCACAGTCCAAACCCCATATTGATTTACTTAAAATATCCATAATCTCATCTTTTGATCGATGAGGAAGGGCCAACTCAATCATACGCTCAATCGATATATCCCATTCGCAACGTCTTTCATAGGCGCCATTAAATCCGGGTAATCGCATGCAGATCATAACGATTTGTTGCAATAGATTGCGATGATAAGAGCAAATCACGGCCTGTAGATAGGGCTCATCGACAGCATCTCTTATAGAAGAAGCTTCTTTAATTTTAAATCCAAGAGATATTAAATCTTGAAAAACCGGAATACCGCTCAAGGGGATCGGCACTTCTAACTCTTTATTCCGTATCAAAAAAAGCTCCATCACAACAGCTAAATCTATCGATTTATTGCCTATCTTATACACACCTGTTTCCAAAATATCATGGAGTTTTTGCAACAACAAACCTAAATGATTTGCTGTTCCAAACTTCAAAGAACCAACCGCATAGCAGTTGCTTTGACCCTTGAATTGCAAAATATCAGTCAACAGCATCTGCATCGCCCACCGTTTTACATCGAGAGCAGAAAGCGGACTTGTTTCTGTCATCTTACGGTCAATTTTACAACACTTCATCAGTGCGGGATGGAGATTCAGCGGTCTTGAGAAAAATGAGGAATCGCTTCTTAAGTGATCTAAGATCCTAAGTATATGGTCACGATGCTCGTGCTCTAAATAGCAAGAAGCAGATGAAGGACCCAAGAGAGCGCGGACAAGCGCGATTCCAGCTCTAGAAATTCCTCTCTCTTCTATGATTAAAAGTTCGCAAAAGAGATTGAGTAAATAATGGGTACGACCAGATGGGGTTTTTTGACGCTGATCACCAGAATCTAAATATGCACGTTTTCGTTCTTGAAGGAAGTTTGTAATCAAATCTTTTAGTTTTTCTTGATATAAAACACAGTCTTTGTCTATTGGATTCTTTCTCAAAAGATACTCGAGTGCAGCAAGCTCGGCCATCATTTCGGTTGGAGAGATTTTTCGATCGAGTATCGGCTGAACTGTTTGAAAAATCTGATCGGAATCACGATGCAATCGGATAGTGATGAGCTCTAACACCTGCTCTAGATCATTCTTTTCTGCCTGACTACAGTCTAAGGGAAGCTTCCATGAGATGCGTGGAGCTTTCGAGACCCTCGACCATTCTCCCCATTCACTATCTGCTATTCTTTTTCTTGGTACTGGAAATGCCATAAGCTAGAAGGATTATAAAAAGAGGAATCTTAAAATTAAACCATGAATGATATTGAAGGAAATTTTTCAGGGTCTTTTGATTAAAAAGACCCTGGCGTAACCTGTGCATTTTCGCATAATTTTGCTTGTGATAAATACATATTCACTCTATAATTTTTAGCAAATATATCAATGTGTAGACGAAAAAAACTTAAACAATCAGTTATTTTTTAACTTGTTTCGTCGGTATACAAGGGGATTCAATGGCATCGGCTGCTTCAGGTTCACTAGGAATAAACTACAGCACGGCTGAGTGGGAGTTAACCGACTCTGAGTGGGAGGTTGTTAAGGGGGTTGCCGTCGATTCAGACTCTTTCATGTCTTTGGCCAGACAGATACATAAATATTGCTCACAAGTTTTCGGGAAACACAATACATCACCACCCTATGGATCAAAAGAGGTTGTAGAGAAGTTGCCGAGCAGCGTGAGATACTTTCCCCCGCCGCTACCACCACCCTGTGGATCAAAAAAGGTTGTAGAGAAGTTGCCGAGCAGCGTGAGATACTTTCCCCCGCTATCCTCGGATGATTATGATTATCCTTATCTCCGCGAAATTGAGCGTACAAACAAGAAGATTAGGATTGCATTGACAGCTTCCCCTGTCAATCTTGAGGAGATTTGGAAGCTATTTGCAATATTATATGCGCAATTATGTGCGAATGGACACTGCCTGCGTGGGAAGGGAAATTTGAGCCCAGCAGACTTTCTCAATCGGGAGGGAGCAAAAAGAGGATTCTGGTCAAAGAGAGAGTCTCCAGATTTCGCGTTTGACACAATTACAAAAGCGTTTCAACAATTAATTTCTAGAATGTCAGAAAAGGATCGAGATTCTATCATCAGACAAGTCGTTCACGACTATACGCCAATAGGTTCAAAATCGCCTTTTCTCGAAAAGAGAGAAGAGAAACATTCAAACAGTTTCATGGCAGGCTATCTAAGCACAGGCCTTGAGAATCCACATTGTCTATCTTGGAAAGAGATGCCCGAAGATTATGAGCATCCAGGAAAAAGTCACGGCTTGTGGCGCCACGCCGGTTCCAGGGGCCTATTATCAAAAGCAAATATTCAGAGATATTTAATGATAGCTCTTGAAGAAACCTTTCGAAAAATGAGGGAGTTTTTAGCAAATTGGGTAAATAACCCGAGTTATCCTATTATAAGCGTTGCAAACTGGAATACCAAGGTCTACCCATTGATCGAAGAACAAATGGATGCGTTATCTTTTTTAGTAAAACTCCGTGAAGAAATAGATGCCCTAAGAAGCGAAAGAGAAGCTATATGTGATCAATTAGCCCAATTTAACCTGGCGCAGTTCGAAAAATTGATGAAGGCACTCAATGAAATCCCATTACCTGGGGAAGATCTCGGGCCTGGGATAGAAAAAATTGCTCAAGTTTGGGCAACACATAAAGGAAATTTTTTCGATCTTCAAAATAGACAACCCAATCAAGAAGAAGCCGAAAACGCGGTAAGGAAAAGAGAACAAGCTCTTCGATTATTTTATGAGTTAAAACAGCATCCAATGGCCCCTCCCTCACCACGTTTTCTTGCTTGGACACCTTCTGGTCATCCAGATCTCGACCGCGCCGCTCTTAATGAGGTTAAACGCCGTTTCGAATCTACTTGCGCTGCATTGCGACAACAATTAGACCAACAAATTGCTTCTTTACAAAACTAAGGATAAGCTCAATCCGCTATATTTTATTGCCCTGAAGGGAAACCAGGAAACTCTACAAGCAGAAGCTGATCATCTCTTTAGCCAAGCATAAATATAGTTGTTGTGATCCAAATTAAAGACACTTATTCTCCTTCTATGCTTCCATTTTTGACCGCCCTCTCTTGTCAACTTTTTTTTCCTCTGCTTTTACCAAAACTCCAACTACTCTTTTTTGCCCCCTATCTAGTCGTCATCCTCTACCACAAAGCACTTCTCACCGCTCTTTGGCATGCACTTTTTTGTGGAGTCATCGTAGATGTTTTTGCAGCCACTCCCCTATTTGGCTATACATCAATCAATTATGTTGTGACGCTACTCATTTTGCATACAAGAAAGCACAACTTCTTTGAAGACAAACTTGGAACTATTCCCTTGATGACCCTTCTCTTTTCATCCCTTTCTACATTGTTCACTCTTTTTGAACAGCAAGCACTCTTTTCCCCACGTTGGATTGTCACAGACCTTTTTGAAATGGCGCTTCTCGATGCCACTTTTGCATTTATCTTTTTCTCTCTTCCCTTCCATTTAACAAAAAAAATCCGTAAAGTGGTCTGATGATCATTGATGGAAAAGCAATCGCCGATTCTATTCTCGAAGAGATCAAAGCCTCTCTCCAAACAAAACCTATTTTGACGGTTTTGCAGGTTGGAGATCACCCAGCTTCGACGACTTACATTGGAATGAAACGCAAAGCATGCGCAAAGGTGGGCATCGAATCCAAACTGATCTTGCTTCCCAAAACGATTTCAGAAAAAGAGCTCCTGCTAGAAATTCAAAAACTCAACCGTGGACCCACTTCTGGTATTTTGCTACAACTCCCTCTCCCCCACCATCTAGATCCTCATCGTTTGCTTGAAGCAATCGATCCTAAAAAAGATGTCGATGGCTTCCATCCGATCAATATGGGAAAACTTGTCCTAGGCCTGCCAGGCTTGATCCCCTGCACACCCCTCGGCATCCAAGTGCTAATGGAGCGTTCACACATTTTGGTCGAGGGCAAACGGGTAGTCATCGTAGGTCGTAGCCAGATTGTGGGTATGCCACTTGCTACTTTGCTTATGCAGAAACGCAAAGGTTGCAACGCTACTGTCACAGTCGCTCATAGCTCTACTCACAATCTTGAAGAAGTGACGCGCGAAGCAGACATCTTGATCGCAGCAATAGGCAAACCACTCTTTATCAAAAAATCCATGGTCAAAGAGGGCGCTGTAGTCATCGATGTGGGCATCAACCACATCGACAATAAACTAGTTGGCGATGTTGATTTTGAGCAAGTCAAGCAGAAATGCTCTGCGATTACCCCTGTTCCTGGTGGTGTTGGCCCGATGACAGTAGCCATGTTAATTCACAACACGGTGCTATCATGCTCAAACGAGACAAAAAAATCATAACCTCGAAATTTCTTCGCTATTGCGGAATCACCTTCTGCTCGCTTCTCATCGCCTGCACATCAACAACCTCAACTCCCAGCCTGCGTAGCTACGATCTGATCATGATGAATATGCAACTTCATATCCTAACCCCCCGCAAAGGAAATGTCGACGCTATAATCAAAAAAACTTTTAAACAAATCAACCAAACCTTCAACAATTGGAATCCCAAATCAGAAATCTCCAAACTTAATCAACTTCTTGAATATCAAGAAATAGAAATATCAAATGAACTTGCTGCGATGTTGAAAAGAGTGGGTGAGATTGTGGAAATCAGTGGAGGTCGTTTTGATCCAACAGTGGCTCCGCTTGTTCATATGTGGAAAACTCACCTCAAAAATGGCGAAATTCCGAAAAATGAACAAATCGAAGCCTTGCGACCCTTTATTGGCTGGAAAAATGTACATCTGGAAGGCAACACCTTTTACAAAGAGCACTCCGAAACACAGATCGATTTATGCGGCATTGCAAAGGGCTATGCTGTTGATTTACTTCTAGAAAGGCTTGGAAAAAATTCTTATGTAGAATGGGGCGGTGAAATTGCAACCTCAAATCGGCATCCATCTGGCCGTCTTTGGCGCGTAAAAATTTTTGGCGGGGGGATTGTGGAAGTTGAAGATAAGGCTGTCGCGACAAGCGGCACCTACATTCAGAAATGGCAAGTCCAGAACAAGGAATATACTCATTTGATCGATCCGCGCACTTTGCAGCCATTATTATATGGGGAAAGTTTGGTGAGTGCGACTGTGATCGGGAAGAGTTGCATGGAGGCGGATGCTTTTGCGACAACCTTGATGTTCTTTTCTACGCGAGAAGAGGCAGAGCGCTTTGCTGAGCAATTAGACATCGAGGTCCAGCTCATCCCCTACACTCCCGACTGGCGAGAGTATTGACCGATTCCAATCACAATTAACGTTTCATCGCACGGTCCATCTCCCGCTTCTTATCCTTCTCAATAAGCGTCTGCCGCTTGTCACCCATCTTCTTTCCTTTGCCAATTCCAAATTTTAATTTGATTCGACCGTTTTTAAGATAGAGAGCAAGCGGCACAAGTGTCATCCCCTTTTCCCTTGTAGCAGTCTCTAATTTCTTAATTTCATATTTATGCATCAGAAGCTTTCGATCTCGCCGCTCGTCGTGATTATAAACATTGCCATGAGAATAGGGGGCGATATGAGCGCCAATCAGCCAGAGCTCTCCACGAATGATTTTAACATAGGCCTCCTGTAGGCTGCCTCCATTATTACGAAGAGACTTAATCTCCGTGCCAAGGAGAACAACCCCGGCTTCATGAGTCTCAGAGATCTGAAAATCAAAATGACCCTTTCTATTCTGAACAAGCTCTTTCATAGCAGACATTATATCTGGCTTTTCTTGACAGCTCAACCTCTATTTCTGTATCTTCACAGGTCGCAAAAGGAGAAAAATCTATGAAGTTTGTTGTCTCGCGGGCTGAATTGAGCAACTTGATCCGCAAAATCCAAAATATTGTCCCCCAAAATGCTCCCATTCCTGTCCTATCCCACTTCTTAATTGAAGCAAAAGGTAGCGAGCTCGTCTTCACAGCAACAGATCTCGTCGTAGGCACCCGCTGTTCTGCAGAGGCCAAAATCTACGAGCCCGGCGCCCTTTCTATTCCTTCGAAACGCTTTTTTCAGCGGGT
>CAZXQV010000015.1:0-14069 GCA_964643195.1 uncultured bacterium
CTTTCCCAATGATAGAATTTCCCCCCTCTTTCGACCACCTCGCTGACGTCTACATAGCCCCCACCCTTCTTCTGGAAAGCTCTCGCAACAAACAAACCTTGATTACACAGTTTTTGGAAGGGCTCTTTTGTTGTGACAAGATCCAGATCATAGAGCACTTTATGCCAAAATCTAGCATAGAGCAGATGCAAAACAGCATGCTCGGCACCCCCAACATAGAGATCAACAGGCATCCAATACTTCTCTTTTTCAGGATCCCACGCCATATAGGCATTCTGTGGATCTAGGAAGCGGAGATAATACCAGCACGAGCCACCCCACTGAGGCATTGTGTTAGTCTCACGCCAAGCCTTGCGATGATTGTCTTCAACCTCCACCCAATCACGCACCTTAGCCAGAGGACTTTCGCCAGACTCTGCAGGCTTATACTCTTCAATCTCGGGTGGAATAAGGGGTAACTCATCGACACCAAGAGCGCGCATGGAACCATCTTCGAAGTGTAGGATAGGAATAGGCTCACCCCAATACCGCTGACGGGAAAAAAGCCAGTCGCGCAGCTTGTAGTTAACACTCCTTTCACCCATCCCATTCTTTTCCAACCAAAAAGCCACAAATTCTTTTGCTTCTTCGATGCTTTTTCCATTGATATTGAGCTTTTCACTCTTAGAATTGACAATGACACCCTCTTCAATCACAGAAAGTGTAGGTAGGCCATACTTCTCAATAAATTCCGCATCACGTTCATCATGGCCAGGGACACCCATCACAGCGCCCGTTCCATAACTCATGAGGACGTAGTCCGCAACCCAAATGGGCAATCGTTGACCGTTGACTGGGTTGATCACATGACTCCCAGTGAAGACACCGCTTTTTTCCTTTGTGAGTTCAGCACGTTCTAGATCGCTCTTGCTAGCTGACTCTTTTTGGTAGGCATGGATCGCCTCTTTCTGTCTAATCGTTGTCACAAGATTAACAAGTGGATGTTCGGGAGAGATGACAATAAAAGTAGCGCCAAAAATCGTGTCATGGCGTGTCGTGAAAACAGAGATCTCTTCTTCAACTTCTACTATTGGAAAGCGGACAATCATTCCTTCGCTTCTGCCTATCCAATTTTCTTGTAGTTTTTTTAAGCCATGGGGCCAATCTAATGTCTCTAGATCTTCCAAGAGACGGTCCGCATACTGCGTGATCTTGAGCACCCACTGCTTCAAAGGCCGCTTTTCAACGGGATGGCCCCCTTCTACAGAAAATCCATCAGAGACCTCTTCATTGGCTAGAACGGCTTTCATGGCAGGACACCAGTTTACCATCATATCGGCTTGGTACGCGAGCCCCTTCTCGTAGAGCTTAGTAAAAATCCATTGAGTCCACTTATAGTATTTGGGATCGCTTGTGCGGATTTCGCGGTTCCAGTCATAGGCGTAGCCCATGGATTTAAGCTGCCCTTTGAAGTTGGCGATGTTGATCTCTGTAGTCACAGCGGGATGTGTGCCAGTGCGAATCGCATACTGCTCTGCTGGAAGACCAAAACTATCCCAACCCATGGGGTGGAGAACAGCAAAACCCTTTGCCCATTTGTAGCGCGCTACTATATCAGTTGCTGTATAGCCGATCAGGTGACCGACATGCAAGCCTGCCCCTGAGGGGTAGGGAAACATATCGAGAACGAAGTATTTCTCTTTCTCTGTGCAATCCTCTACACGGAAAGAATCATGCTCTTGCCAGTGGTCTTGCCAACGTCTTTCTATCTCTTGCGGATTATATTTCATCAGAGCGCAGAGTCTACCAACTTCAAACTATGAATTCAAGATTTTGTGGGTAATGGCTGATCGTTCTGACACAATCCACCTGGCTCTTCGATGATTTATATGGACAGCGCTTGGATTGATAATTTTGATCTCCCTAAAACTAATCCAATCGATCAAGTCGGAAAACTTTAAGCATTAGACACAAAAAAATCTAAATTGAAGTTATTTTGTATTGGAAGTTTGCAACCTTTCGCGCAAACTTTTTAAGGATTCATCATCTTCTGGCAAGTGGGAAATCCACGATAAATCTGTAACAAACTGGTGATACCGTTTTGAAGGATGCACGCCTCCAATTTTTGTTTCCCATAATTTATAGTTATGAATATAAGATATAAATCTTTCTCTAACAATAGGGTTCATTCCTTCAAAATCAGGGAACGATACTCGAGCACGAACACCTTCAAAACATGCTCTGATGGCTACATCTGAGGGGGGAACTTTGATTAAATCCAAATTGGATATACAACCTGCTTTAGCAGGCATATGTTGAACAATATAATTTGTCAATCTTGTGATTGATAACCGTTCTGCATCTGAAACTGTTTGAGCTGGTAGATATAGAAACAAGTTTAGGCAATAATCTTTCATAAAATCATCTGTAAGAAGCTCTTCTGTCAAATATGGTAACAATTGACTATAAAAATTCGACAACTTGCACGAGATTATATATCTTACAAATTGTTCGCGCACAGTTTCAGCAAGTGTAGAGATTAAATTCCAACAGGATGTATTATTTTCTAGATATTTTTGCATGAATAATTTAGTATAGCTAATATCATCTGGTAATAAATCAGGTGTTAACTGCGGCAACCATGCTGAATCTGGGTTTTCGATGATGCGCCTAATAAAGGCGGATCTACTATGTGTATCAGGAATGTTTTTCAATAGACCGCAAGATAACTTTAACCTCCAATGCTTTAAATAAAAATCTATGAATTTTGGATTTGTATCTTTGATCCATGACATGTCCACTATTAGCTTTGCTGCCAATTCAGGGTTGGTTGTGATGAGATGTTTAACAAACACTGGTCGTGCCTCAAAAGGCATATCTACCAAACTGAGTGAGGGATTTGCTTCTAGATAAGCGGTCATGAATGCATCGCTTAATGGAATATGTTCTAACATAGCGAGAGGTACAATCCCAGCTTGCGGAAGCGCCTGAGTTGCTATATAAAGAGCCATCTCTTCATGCTCTCGTCGATTTGCTTCACTAAAGACAAAACCTTTCGTAAGCTTATCAGCCAGACTCAAATTTGGCTGCCGACTTTGTTCAACTTGAGGTGGTGGAACTGTCTGGTTAGGAAGGGGGGGGGCGTTTGTCCAGTTTGGGTAGCGGGCGGCATTGGTAGTCGAAACAAGACGTTTTCTTGAGCTTCGGCAGCGGGCGCTATTGATACTGCAGCTTTTTGAGACTGTTTAGGCGCTTTACGACAACCGAATGTTAATGCCGCAACCGCCAAAGCTAGCGCAACACCCGAGCTTGCAAAACCGACATAACAAAGCTTACGATTGGCAAGAGAAGATACCCCTCCCTTCCAGAGGCAGATAGCAGCCACACATCCAAAAATAATGACAGCGCTCACACAAGCGATTGCTTTTATACGACTTCTATCAATAGAGGAACTATAATTGCCCCTAGAACCACCAGATACGCTTTGCGCTGCCTCCATGTTATCCTCTGAAAAAGTTTGCTGCCGATACTATCAAAAATCTGTAAATACAGTAAGTGAAATCACCGTGTTGTGTCAATCGCCTTCTGATATAAAAGTGAGAGTGGTTTCGACTTTTGTTGCATCTTCCTAACCGCTTCTCTATAATCAGTGTCTCGGTTTCCCCAACTATTTTGGCCGAATAATTTTCTTGTTGTGCTAACAGCTTCTTCACAAGCGGGTTGACTTAATCTCGTGTAAAAAAAGTTTATCAGGCTCGCTTGCTCCTGGCGACCTTGTTGCTTAACCCATTCCGCAAACTGTTTTCCATTTTTCCACTTCAAATCCGAGAATTTATCATCTATTGTATAATTAGTACGTTTCGGCATTTTGGAAGCTATGATCATTGACTTTCCAGCAGCTACAACCAAATCGACCTGTTTTTTTGTCAGAGCTTGCAAAAATGATTCTGCATCTGAATCTGCTTTACTAATCAAAGCAGCAATCTCAAGCCCGTTTTTATTTAACATCTGGTTACGGGCTTCATCAACACTCAAACGCTGAACCATTGTTGATGGATCCATCTCCCCTGCCACTGTTTGATCCCTATCCAGCTGATCGCTTTCCGGGCTCACTACTTCTTCATGCGTATCCGAATCCGATTTTTCCAAATCGAAAGAAGAAGGTTTAGCCATTTTAACAACAACCTCTGCATCTCGAGAAAGTTGACAAAGCAATATGGTTCCAGAGATAAGAGCAATCGTCGCAAGAGCACAATTACTCAAACCGATCGCACAAAAGGTCCGATTTTTGAAAGCGGCTATATTTCCCTTGTGCATGAAAACCCCAGCCAAGACGCCGAAAATGACTGCAGCAACAAGACAGCCAATAGCAACCCTTTTGAGGCAAGCTCTTTTGTTGTCTACTCTCTCATCTTTATGAGGGAATGTATTCAATGGGCATTTATCTAATGCAGCAACTGGCATTCTTGTATCTCCATATATAAAACGTGTGGTTAGTAGATTCCTGCATCTCTAAAAATTTGTGGGACCCTATCTTTATCTTTATATGCATTTATAACAGCAAGATAAAAAGAATTATCTTGATTCTTGACTATGAAATTACGCCCTGCAAGACTTTTTAATTTCAGATTTGCCGCTAATCGAGCACTCTCCCTTAAACCTTCTGTAAAATCATTAATGAGAAGCATTTGTTGGAGACGACTATCTTGATTTTGACACAACCAATTTGCAAAACTTGCACCTTCATTTGACCAAAGCTTTTTGAGCGCTTCAGGCATTTGATAATCAGGACTTTTTGGCAAACAATCAGCAAGATTTTGAACTAGCTCTACGTCCTTCAAAATTTCAAGAATCTGCTGTGTAGTTAATTGATTTATAATAGCGGTTTGAACGCGCAACGATTCTTGAGGAATCTGTTTAACTATTTCAACCTCAGTCTTATTCATTAAAAGGTTATTAACAAGCCTAGTTAAAAAAGTGTCATTGTGGGCAGCAAATTGTCTGACTAAAGATTCATCCAAACGCTGAATATGTTCAGTCCATGATGGATCGATAACAAGGTGTATACAAATTAGATTATCATTAATGTAAGTTACAATGAGGTCTCGTACACCCTTCTTCGTCTGACCCAAATCAGGATTAGTTCTAAGATATGCTGCCAAAAATGCATCGCTTAGTTGAGCTCCCTCTGGAAGCCACGCAGGATTAGTCACCAAACCTGCATGATTTCCATCACGAATAATAAAATTTATAACAATCAACCGTACACGCTCCTTCATCTTACTCAAATCAGGATGAGTTCGAAGATATACTGCCAAAAATGCATCGGTTAGTACATGCTCATCTGCAAACCACGCAGGATTAGTGATCAAACGTGCATAATCTACATGGCGAATAATAAAATCTATAACAGTACGCCGTACAGGCTCGTTCAGCTTACTCAAATCAGGATTAGTTGCAAGATATGCTGCCAAAAATGCATCGCTTAGTTGAGCTCCCTCTGGAAGCCACACAGGATGAGTCACCAAACCTGCATGATCTCCATTACCAACAATAAAATTCATAAGAACCGGCCGTACACCCTCCTGCGTCTGACCCAAATCAGGATTAGTTGCAAGATATGCTGCCAAAAATGCATCGCTTAGTTGAGCTCCCTCTGGAAGCCACGCAGGATTAGTAATCAACGGAGCTTTATCTGATCTCACTGCAATGATATAAGCAACCATTTCATCCCGGAAGCCATCAGGTTGATCCTCAAGCCTAAACCCAGGTTGATTCAACCTATCATCGAGGTAGGCTAAAGAAAAATTAGATGCCAGAGATAAATAAGGGGCAACCAAAGGAAAATGTTGAGGATTACCCTGAAGAAGCCCTTGCAATACCTCTTTTTTAACATCTTCATGAAGATTCGCGAATCGTGAGTCTTGAACGATTTGCTCCCAAGGCAAATCAGTAGCTTCCTGCTTTCCAAGACCTTTAGTAGCTTGACGGGTTCTATAACCAAGCCACGCCGCAAAGCCAACTGCTAGCAACGCTACACCGCTGTTACTAAAACCAACGGCACAAAGCTTCCGATTGCCCAGCGAAAGCACCTTCCCCTTCCACATAAAAAGACCGGCTAATACTCCAAAAATGACAGCCGCAATCACGCAAGCAGTCAATCCCAGACGAACATGACGCACCTCTTTCCTAGCTTCTACATCCTGCCACCCTATTGTCTTAAGGCTATAACGCGTTGGTTGCACTGCCATACTTTGTTGCTCCTAAATTATTCATGCCATTATTTTAAATAAAGAAAGTTAAGATTTAATAAAGTTTTAATATAAAAAATATTTATATTATATAAAGTTATTTAATTTTTTTAACAAAATACCCTTCTTCCAACAACAAGAATTGTGATAGCTAACGCAATCGACCCAGCCGCTATTAGATAGATGCCCGCTATTTTAGCTGCTGGCATCGGAGAAGTACACTTCAGTAGATAAATCCCCACACCCAACAAAATAGTCGTAATCGCTGCCAAAGCGACTACTTCAATTTTGGGATAATGCAAATCAACGGAGCGAGTGCAAATAGCAAGCATTTTTTTCTAGATGTTATTTTCTCCGGAGAGTATAGTCGGGATAATATTTAAACTAAAGAAGTAATGAGAGTTATATCAGGCGTTATCCGTGTGCATCCAAGAGGCTTCGGCTTCATCAAAGGCGAACTCGATGAGGTCTTTATACCTAAAAGAGAGATGCAAGGCGCTGTAGATGGTGACGAAGTCGAAGTTGAAATCTCCCCCTATCGCAGCGAAAAAGGCTTTGAGGGCCGTGTTAAAAAAGTTTTAAAACGCAGCCGCTCTCATGCAGCTGGCACCATCGCTGAAATACATAAAAAAATTCCTTATGCTTTTGTTCCTCTGTTATCTGAAGAGCTCATGCGGATCAAAAGTGCAGAACCCTTGAAAATTGGTGATAGAATCACTATCCGAGTCGATGAATGGGGTACTCAAAAGAAGGAGCCAAGCGGTGAAATGGTTGTCAAACTCGGACATATTTCTGACCCCTCTTGCGATATCAAGGCTGCCATTGAAGAATTTGAGCTTGAAGGGGACTTTCCAAAGGAAGTGACCGAAGAAGCTAAAGCTTTTGGGCTAGATGTGACGGATATTCAAGGTCGCATCGACCTGAGAGATTTAGTCACGATCACAATCGACCCCCTAACCGCTAAAGATTTTGATGATGCCCTTTCTTTGACCATCGATAAAAATGGTCATTTTCACTTGGGTGTTCATATTGCTGATGTCGGCCACTATGTGAAATCCGGAACTTTGCTCGACCGCGAAGCGAGAAGGCGCTGCAACTCTACCTATCTACCCGGCACTGTTGTGCCGATGCTTCCTCACGAGCTTTCTAGCCATCTTTGCAGCTTAATGCCCCATGTCGACCGTTTTGCCGTTTCTGTATTGATTGAAATGAATCCACAGGGTGAGGTCGTTAATTACAAATTCGGCCGCAGTGTCATCCACTCCGATCAGCGCTTTTCCTATGAAGAGGCCAAAGAGGTCTTAGATGGCATCAAAAAGAGCCCACACAAAGCCCTATTGGAAGATTTAGTCAAACTCTGCCACCTTCTGAAAAAGAGACGAGCTCAACGCGGAAGCATTGAGTTTACTCTGCCTGATACCCAGCTGCGCCTCGATAAGAATGGCATGCCAACTCACATCGAGATTGTTCAATATGACATCACACATCAACTGGTTGAAGAGTGCATGCTAGCTGCCAACACACTCGTTGCCAAGCATTTGAGCGAAAAAGGGACACCCCTCCCATTCCGCATCCACGAAGAGCCTTTTGATGAAAAAATGAAAGAGTTTGCCGCTACAGCTACAGCTCTTGGTTTCAAACTTTCTGAAAAACCCGATGCCGAAGAGCTCCAAAACTTCTTCGATCAGATCCGAGACACCGCTCTCGGCAAATTCTTCGCTACAAGCTTCATCCGCACGATGAAAATGGCGATCTATTCCACAGAAAATGTGGGGCATTTCGGTTTAAGTCTTGAACACTACACTCACTTCACAAGTCCTATTCGTCGTTATATCGATCTCGTTGTGCACCGCGCGCTTCTAAATGAACCCATCGACGATTTAGAAAAAATAGCCGAAGCCTGTTCTGAGAAGGAGCGACTGTCTGCTAGAGCAGAAAATGCTGTACTGAACCTAAAGAAATTGCGCTACTTAGAAAATGCTGCAAAAACAAAAGACCACTTTTGCGCGATCGTCACAGCTGTAAAACCCAATGGGTTTGTCTTTGAAGTCACCGACTTCTTGCTGGAGGGTTTTGTGCCGCTTTCTGCTTTTGAAGACCACTTCACCTTTGACCAGAAGACAATGACTGTTAAATCAAAAAATGACAGCTACAGAACCGGCGACGAAATTGAAGTCTATCCAGAAGAAATCAATCTCATTATGCAAGACGTCATATGGTCAATATATTAAAATATGGTATAGCGCAGAAATATGAAACCCTTTAAGAAGTCGTTCATTACCGGCCTTATTATCCTCCTCCCGATCGCTCTGACGATTTTAGTGATCGTTTTTATCATTAATTTTCTGACTAGACCATTTGTTGGGATGATCGAGCAGTTTTTTATTAACTACCCATTCTATGCGCATTATCAAGGCTTGCTACATGTCGCTTTGCAGCTTGTCTCTCTCACTCTGCTCTTTTTTTTCACTGTGTTGTTAGGCTTCCTAGCTCGGGCGGTGTTTTTCCGTTGGCTTCTTTCGATGTATGACTATGTCTTTCATCGGATTCCGGTCATTAAGACCATCTATAAAGCCACACAGCAGATCATCAATACTATCTTTGGATCAGCATCAAAATCTTTCAAACAAGTGGTGATGGTCCCTTTTCCCTTACATGGAGCCTACTGTATTGGCCTTGTGAGCGGGGAAGCTCCTTATAACTGTGACAAAACTTTGGGATTTAAGTTACTATCGATTTTTGTGCCCACTACACCTAACCCTACCTCTGGCTTCCTCATGATGTACAGAGAAGAAGAGGTGATTTATATCGACATGAAGGTGGAAGATGCCATCAAATATATTATTTCTTGCGGCGTGATCAGCTCAGATGCCCACTCCCCTATCGATGAGCTTTTCTCCAACAATAATTTGAGCCCTTAAACTTATTTTTCCATTGGTATAATATTCCGATTTTTTCTATGATCGTCTCTCAATTAAGGAGATTTTATCATGACTAGAATGAGTAAACAAGCAGAGCGCCGCAATCGCTCTCCGAGAAAGCACAGAGCCCCTTCTAAGAAAACTGGCCCTCTTAAGGACAATCTTCCAGAGGGATTCAAGCCGCATGCCAATGCACTTGGACAATCAGCAACCGCATTCATTGCAAAGGTGAAGTAATGAGCCGTCACAAAAGTTTTGGAAAAGCCACTAAGAGTGGAAAAAAGCGCAACGTATTGAAGCGTTTTGAGCGTATCGAGGTTTTGAAGAACCTGGGCCGCTGGTCAGCTGACAGGAAAAAAGTTACAGGCCTCCCTAAGACGCCTGTGATCACTGCATGATCAACGTTCAGCTCTTCGATGAGCAGAGCGACCTTCTAATTGACCCTCAGTCAGCCAAAAAGGTTGTTTCTGCTATACTTCATTGCGAGAAGAGTCAAGCTGATGAGCTCGCAATTTATTTTGTCGATACCAAAGAGATCTGCCGGTTACATAAAGAATTCTTCGATGATCCCTCAGTTACAGACTGCATCTCCTTTCCGATGGACTCTGATCGGTCACTCGGATATCAATTTCTAGGTGAAGTATTTGTCTGTCCCAGGACAGCAATAAACTATGTTGCTGAGACCGGGAGCGATCCTTACATAGAAGCAACGCTCTATGTTGTACATGGTATTTTGCATCTTTTAGGTTATGATGACATCGCCGAAGAGGATGAAAAGATGATGCGCCAGAAGGAGCGTGCGATCATGCTCTATTTAGCAGACAAGAAGATTCTCTTGAGAAAGTGATACTCGCTTGTTATTGTTAAATAGATGACAGCAATCTATATTCTACTGGCCGTAGTCTTTCTTATTTGGATGTTTTTTGTAACAACAACGCAGACAGCGATTGTCCGTTTAGGTGAGGCCTACGTTGAAGAGAAACTCCCCTTCTGGAAAGCCAATTTCTATTATTTTCCGCTCTATGCAGCCTTTGCTCACAAATTTGACGTTCTGCTTTTCTCTACAAAAATTGCAGCCAATTTGAGTCGCTTTGCTTATGCAGGCGTGATTCTTATTTGGGCTAATCCTGTGAATGGTCATTGGCTGATCGTTGTTGTGGCTCTTATCTTGGGTCTTCTCATCGGAGACCTTTTACCACGCCTCTGTTCAGGAGCCTCTCCTGAACGGGCTTTGCGCTTTACTCTCTTCTTTTCCTCCTCATTCCTTTACCTCGCTTATCCAATTACCCTGATTTATCAATGGTTCTTGTCCATATTTCTTAAGAACCATCAATTAGACGAAAGTGAAAATTCGATGGAGGAAACGCAAAAGACAATCTTTCATATCCTCTGTAATTCCAATCTGAAAGAAAAGCTCGATCCGATAGACAAAAAACTCATCGAGTCTGTTGTAAAATTCAAAGAGCGGATTGTGAGGGAAGTGATGGTCCCTAGAATCGATCTCTTTAGTCTACCAGCAAGCTCTACTCTCAAAGAGGCTGCGCGTCAGCTATCACAAGAGGGTTATAGCCGTGTGCCTGTCTACCGCGAATCTATCGATGATATTTTGGGAGTCTTGATGTTTAAAGACCTCTTCCAAGTCTACATGGATGTTGTAGAGGGAAGAAAGGGGCGAGAGGTGCTGGACCAATCTATCGAATCTTTGACTAAAAGTGTATTCTATGCACCAGAGACAAAACGCGTTTCGCATCTTCTGCAAGAATTCCGCACCAAGCAGATGCACATGGCGATTGTGGTTGATGAATATGGTGGTACAGAAGGAGTTGTCACAATAGAGGATCTTCTCGAGGAAATCGTGGGAGAAATAGCAGATGAGTATGATTTCGATGAAGAGATTTTCTATATTCCACTCCCTGGAGGCAATGGCTGGGCTGTCGATGCTCGCATGAGTATTTTTGATGCGGAAGACACCTTTGGAATTTTAATTCCTCAAGAGGGTGAGTATGATACAATCGGCGGCTACGTTTTTCACAAAGCTGGGATTATCCCTGACAAGGGTTTCAAAATTCATCATGATACTTTTGATCTTGAAATTTTGGAATCCTCAGAGCGCAGCGTAGAAAAAGTTCGTATTACATTGAGAAATCATCACCATGATAGCTAGTGTCACTCTTCTTCTTGGTTTCGCAGCTTTTTGGCTCTTCTCCCGTATCAAGCGTGGCGGTTTTAACACGCTGGCTAAAGATATTCTCCATAAAGCACAGATCGAGGCTGAAGCGATTAAAACAGAGGCTTCATTTGTTCTTAAAGAAAAGGAACATGATTTCCAAATCTTGCAAAACCAGAAAAAAGAGAAGCTCGAACGAGAAGAGATGCGCCTGCGTGAACGTGAAGAGCGGTTGGAAAAAAGGGCAGGAGAGCTTGAGCGGAAATTCTCAGAAATGCAGAAACGGGAAGAGCTACTTGCAGAAAATGAAAAGCAGCTCCTTGGCTCTTCTAGAGCCGCAGCTAAAGAAGCTCTTCTGAACGAGCTTTCAAAAGAAGTTGAGTTAGAAATGCTTCAGACGATCGTTGAGCGGAAAAGGCTACGAGAATTAGAGGCTGATAAGGAAGCCGCGCGTGTGATTGCTACAGCGATCAATAGATTGGCACTCCCAACGGTGAGCGATGTGGTCACGACCACGGTGACACTGCCAAATGATGAAATGAAAAGGCGGATCATCGGAAGAGAGGGAAAAAACATTCGGACATTAGAGATGCTGACAGGTGTGAATTTTCTTTTCGATGATACACCCCATGCGATTGTCCTCTCTTCTTTCGACCCTTTCCGCAAAGAGGTTGCGAAGCAAACTTTAATCGAACTGATGCGCGATGGTCGCATACACCCTACTCGGATTGAAGAAGTTGTAGTCCGCGTTGAGAAGGATATCAAAAAACGCACACGTGAGCGTGGTGAAAAGGCTGCTTTAGAGGCAAACGTTTTGGGTCTACACCCAGAATTGCTACAATTGCTCGGACAGCTCGGTTTCCGTCATAGCTCTGGACAAAACGTGTTAGATCATTCTGTAGAGGTGAGCCGCATCATGCGTATCATGGCGGAAGAGCTGCAACTCGATGCGCAGCTGGCAAAAAGGATTGGCTTACTTCATGATATTGGAAAAGCAGCGCTGCCTGAAAAGGAAGGGTCTCATGCGATTTTAGGTCATGACCTAGCTCTGAAATATGGAGAGGGCCGGGATGTTGCGAACGGGATTGGCTGTCACCATGATGAAATGATGGCTTCTACGGCAGAGGCTGTTCTTTGTGCTCCTGCAGATGCTCTTTCTGGGGGTAGACCTGGCGCTCGCATCGAAAGCGTTTCTAGCTACATACAGAGACTTAAAAAATTGGAACAGCTCTCCTATGAATTTGCGGGTGTTGAAAAAGCTTATGCTCTTTCGGCTGGCCGTGAATTACGCGTCATCGTAAAACCTGAAGAGATCAATGATGCTGAGAGTTTGAAATTAGCGCGCGACCTTGCTCGAAAAATTGAACAGACGGTAAGCTTTGCTGGTAAAATTAAAGTAACAGTGATTCGAGAACAGAAGAGTTCAGAATATGCGCTTTAAAAAACTTGTTTCATTGTTTTTATGGATTGCTCCCCTTTATGGCCAAAACGAGGAGCCGCCACAGGTGGGTAATTTCTCTCTGCCAACCTCTCAACAACCATCGATACTGCTCAGTTTTGGACAATTAATGATTGGCAAGGGAGTGACACAGCTTTATTGCTTTGACCAGGCGATTTTCGGCACAGACAATCATTCCAACACGATTGATCCCGGCATCATCATGGGAATTCGTGATGATCTGACTATTTATTTTTACTTGCCAATCTCTACCGGTAATTATGAAGGTTCTCTTCACTCTGCGGGCGTCATGGATTTAGCTGCAATGGTCGAATATGCTTTCTACAATACTTCTAATTCTAAATTTTATGATCAAGCTACGGTATTAACAGGTATTTTCTTTCCAACGGGTTCTGCTACAAAAAATCCTCCGACTGGTAATGGTTCGCCGAGCTATTTTTTGGGCACAACTTTTGGACGTTACGCGCCTTACTGGGACCTTTTTTTCTCACCAGGCTTTCTATTTACAAGCTATAAGTCGGGGATTAAGTATGGAAACACTTTGTTTTACAATGTTGGCGGTGAAAGATATATGAAGAGTCCTCCAGGTTGGATTTTTGCTTTATTGCTGGAATTTGATGGTTATTATTACTGGAAAGATTCAATGAATGGGACACGGCAGCCAAATTCAGGTGGGAATATTGTTTGGATGATGCCTTCTTTTTGGGCTTCTTCTTTGCGGACAATTTGGCAATTTGGAATAGGCTATCCAGTGATTCAGCATTGGAAGGGTGATCAACCGAATGACTATTTATCAATCGCATTTAATTTTACTCTGACTCTTTGAAACATGTGAAGAGTCTATTGACAATATCTATTTGAGTCGTTATTTCTGGGGGCATGGAAGTAATCGAAATCGATAGAGGGGAAGCGGTTGTTTTGGAGCTCAAGGGGCGTTTTGACAGTGGCTCTGCTCCTGAGGTCGATGGTAAGATCAAAAAAGCTTTGGAAAATGGCGCAGCCAAAATTATTTTGGGTTTTAGCGGATTAGAATATATATCGAGTGCAGGGATTCGAGTCCTTGTGCAATGCATGAAAGAGCTTGAAAAGAAGGGAGGGATTGTCCTTCTAGCGGCTGTTCCGAAATCGATTGAAAATGTTTTGTATATTACAGGCTTCCTACCTTATTTCAAAACCTTTGCAAATGTTGAAAAAGCGCTTTTGCACGTTAGCGAAAAAAAATAATCTGAGAACGAGAATAGGTGGCCAGTACTTCGCCTACTATAAAACCACCTCTTCGAAATCGAGATTGA
>CAZXQV010000016.1:0-13958 GCA_964643195.1 uncultured bacterium
GTCAAAATGCAAACTATCATAGAGACGGAAAAATTCAGTCAGCTGCCCCTTCTTTACGCCGGGAATATTGAGCATCGCTGCGAAATTTTCCATGTACCCCAATTCTGGGTGAGAAGCTGCTCCCCTCCCCCATCCCGCATGTGCATTAATGACAGCCGCTGCAACAATTGGAATCTTCGCCATCATGTTGAGACAATCTTCTCGCCAATCATTTTTTAACTCAAACATTCCCAAGATCAGAATCGCTGCAGAAAAAAGCGCCATCGGATGCCCCTCTCTTGGCAAAGCTTCAATCTGATCCAAAACTTTTGGATGACAAAAAGAACGTTTCTGCAAATCCAGAACAAATTTCTCCAACTCCTCGCGCTTCGGATCATGACCGTGATAGAGCAAGAAAAGAACACGCTCTGGATCCCACGAAGCAAGCTGACTGATCGCTCTTTCTCGATAGAAAAGCCCCTTGACTGGATCTACCTTAGATGTAGTGCAATAACCAACAGGGACACCGCGTAAACCTGTCTCCAGATTCTCTTCCTTTACCTCAAATAATACCGTCAAAATAACCCCTCATTCTTGCAAAATTCCATCTCCTCAAGAAGCTCTTTTTCCGTTTTTTCAATCTTTTCGCGTATGTAATGATCCCATTTGAGCCCTGGAACTATCTCATAATTGCCATCTCCCTTCGATCTGCAGGGAAAACCAAAGATCAATCCCTCATGAATTCCATAAGGATTCTCATCACTGCATACAGCTGAGGAAAACCAATCATCCTGAGGAGTTGGGATATAGAGAGATCTCACGGCATCTACTACAGCGTTGGCTGCAGAGGCTGCCGATGAACGTCCCAACTTCTCAATCACCATCGCTCCACGATTCTGGATGGTTTGAACAAACTCCTGCCTATGCCACTCAATATCAGGAATTACGTCGGTCGCCTTGCGTCCCGCAATCTCGACCTGAGTAAAATCAGGAACTTGCGTATTCGAATGGTTGCCCCAAATCAACATCTTTTTCACAAATCTTGACTCTATCTCCGCCTTGCGCGAAATAAGCGACCTCGCTCGATTGTGATCAAGACGCATCAGAGCATGGAAGTTCTTGCGTGGAATTTTCGGTGCATTATTCATGGCAACTAAGGCATTTGTGTTTGCCGGATTGCCAATCACATAGACTTTCACATCTCGACTAGCTACCTCGTTAAGCGCTTTTCCTTGCTCGACGAAAATCCGCCCATTCTCTGCGAGCAAATCTTTACGTAACATCCCCTTACTGCGTGGTTTAGCTCCCACTAATAATGCAAGGTCGACATTTTCGAAAGCTTCATGAACGTTAGTGGTGAGGCGCACTTGTTCAAGCAGAGGAAAGTCGCAGTCTGATAGCTCCATAGCGACTCCCTCTAACTTCGATTCCATCCCTGGAACATCTTGAAGATGAAGGATAATGGGTCTATCAAAAACATCTCCAGCAGCGATTCTGAAGAGAAGATTATAAGCTATTTGACCACAGCTGCCTGTGATCGCGATGCGCATAGGTGATTGTCTCATGCAACCTATGTAACAGATTTGGGGTGATCAAAGCAACAATTGAGAATATAGCTCGATTTATATATAATTATTTTTAATATGGATATTACCCAAATTTCGCTATACCTCAAGGATAGAGAGGAAAAGACTCACGAGGTTTCTCTGCTTTACCCTCTTCGAGAGCGCAGAATAAAAGTCCAAAAAACAAAACCGGTCAGATTTTTATGGCTTAGCAACCTGATATTAAAGCTCTTTACATTTTTTACGCCTAATCTCTCTATTGAAGCTAAATTTAAAACTCAGCTAGCTCGTCTCTTGACGCAGGACTTTGTACGAGATCATCTTTTGGAAGATCCTCGAAGACGCGAAGCCTTTTTCAAAGCGTTGCGCCAATCAGCAGACCAAATCGGCTATCAATCCTTTGCCTATCCTCCATCCACGCTCTCAGCAAAAAGTTGCGCTCAATTTTTGACAACTGTTGGAGGTGCTTCTCTTGTAGATGATCCAAAAAGACTCTCTTTTCATGTGATGCGTATGAAAGGAGAGGAAAAGACTGTTTTAGATTCTATTTTGACTCATATTGAAAGACCGCCACTCTCATCAGGCCTGAATATCATGGAAAATGGTAAAGAGACTTCGATTTCTCTTATGACCCACTATTCAAAATTCAAAGTGCTTGATGTAGATGGAAAGGGGAAGATCAATTATGAGCTTTTTCAAAATAGGACAGCTCCTGCGACGCAATCGACAAACGTGATTAATCAGAAAGTGGTCTTTGATATTTCTGATGAAAAGAATCCCCTATGGCTCGGTAGCTATTCGGGTAATCTTGGAAGTACAAAGAAGCTTCTGGAGCAGATTTTATTGATTTTGCAAGTGAAAGAAGCTGTCACGATTTCTGACAAGCCAAGTTCTCTTATTTGCCCTATTCTCTTCACTTCACTTTATTGCTGGCGCGAGCTCGAAGAAGTTTGCCTGCAGAGAGATGCTATCCGTGCTCTGAATGGCAAAACTTTAGAGATCGGCGATGAACGTGTTACTTTGAGACTGTTCTATTACAATCTTACCATCCATCGTGTCCCCATTCCAGCTGAAACAAAGGCTTTTTTTGAAGACCTCAATGACGAATGTATCATTCGCTTGTTTGAACAAAGCCCCTTCTCTACTGAACTTGAGAATCTACCGAATGATTTCTTCGAAAGGCAAAAGAGAAGTTTAGATACTATAGATCGCTTCCGGTCTGAAAAAACAAGGATTATAAAATCAATTCATGAGCCTGTATTCAAGGCTCTTTTGGAAAAAAGAAGCATGGATGGCCGTTCGATCAAGGGGATGGATGTCCTTTTGTATCTTGAAGAGGCGACAAAACAATTGGGGATTTTTCATAACAAAAATTGCCAAAATGGACTAGATCGTACATCAACCGCAAAGGCAGCTGACAAGGCACAGAATGCGGTTCGAAAGGTGACGGGCAGCAGCTATTTGCCAGGCTACAATGAAAGCAAACAGCTTTTTCGAGCCCTTTATTCGCTCTATCTTCTCTGGGAGGAAGCTGATATTAATGCGGCTTTGACCAATGGAATATCCAGAGGGCCTTTTTTCAAAAGATTATTTTATTTAAACCCTCAGCAATCTGAATATCTGGCTGAGTGGATGCATTTATAGGAGAAAAAAGATGGAGCCTGGAAGCCCTAAAAGCTTCTTTTTCCGTTTTTTGCGTTGGATGACCTTAGCTAGGTCAAAAAACATGACTGTAGATTGGAAGATGGCAGTTATCATGTCTTTATTATAACAGTTGTATATTAATTTTTTATTAAGACGAATTTTAGGTATTCTTTTTAGTTGTTTTATATGATATTTATAATTATAATAAATTGATGGAAACAAGTTCTATATCCTCTCAATTCCGATCAGATCGGCTCATTTATGGCGTAGAGACTACCCTCCTAATTACTGGAGTAGTTCTCGCTGTTTTGGGAGGGTTACGCCTGGCGGGTTTGATGAAGGGCATCAATGGCATGCGCTTTGTACAGATCGGGGCAGGGCTTAGTGGAACAGCGATTCTCACCATGATAATAACTGCTGCAATAATAACTGCTGCCAAAAAGTACGCCAAAGCACCCGATGAGGGAAGATCTCCAGCTGTTCCCGCTGGAAATAATGATTCTCAAACAGGACCACTACTTACAAGTCCAAACGTTGCGGCATCTGCAACTTCTCAACGGGCTTCTCAGGGGGAAGAGTTAGGACCTAGATCTACAAATTTGCGTAAGCGCAATCACGCTATGCATATTCCGGAGGCTGATTTCGAAGAACTGGTTGCATTCCTGAGACAACATCATGTCTTTGGACAAGCTATCAAAGATGGAACTTTGCTCGCTCAGACCAGTCTAAATTTAAATAATAAAGGCTTAAGAACGATTCCAGATTCGGTTTACTACTTGAAAAATCTCAAATATTTGTACCTCAATGATAACCAACTAACAGAATTGCCACCAAGGATCGGCCGTTTGGCAGCTCTTCAAAGCCTTGAGCTCAATAATAACCAACTAACAGTATTGCCAGACAGCATCGGCCGTTTGGTAGCTCTTCGATACCTTGAGCTCAATAATAACCGACTAACAGTATTGCCAGACAGCATCGGCCGTTTGGTAGATCTTCAAATCCTGCACCTCAGTTATAACCGACTAACAGTATTGCCAGACAGCATCGGCCGTTTGGTAGATCTTCAAATCCTGCACCTCAGTTATAACCGACTAACAGTATTGCCAGACAGCATCGGCCGTTTGGTAGCTCTTAAAGAGCTTTGGCTCAAAAATAACCAACTAACAGCATTGCCACCAAGCATCGGCCATTTGGAAGCTCTTCACACCCTTTGGCTCAATAAAAACCGACTAACAGAATGCCCACCAAGCATCGGCCTTTTGGTAGCTCTTCGAGACCTTGACCTCAGCTATAACCGACTAACAGAATTGCCACCAAGCATCGGCCTTTTAGGAGCTCTTCACAAGCTTGCCCTCGATCATAACCAACTAACAGGATTGCCAACAGAGATCGGCCGTTTGGCAGCTCTTCGAATTCTTTACCTCCATGATAACCGACTAACTACTCTTCCAAATAGTATGCATAATCCAAATTTGCACAATCTTCTGATAATGAACAATCCCGGTTTAACAACTCTTCCCCTATCTCTTTCCTGTACACAGATTACTTACATTAATACGGATGGAACTAGCATTTTACCAGAAACGATTGCTCCAATACTTGTAGCATCTCAACAAGCGCGATACTTACAAGGCGCTCAAAGACTCCCCGCAAAACTAACAATGTGGAAAACTATTGGCGGAATAACAGAAGCTTGGCCACCACTTACAGACGATACGCAAATGGCCCTATTATACGAATGGCTGCTTCGCCTAGAACAAACAAGCGACTTCCAAAACCACCAAGCGGATATGGCCAAAATAACCTGCCAGATTCTAACCACTGTCTTCAATGATGAAGATTTCAGAAAGCAGTTCTTTGATCTGATCGCATCTGATCTTACAGCATGTGGTGATAGAGCCGCTATGTCCCTCAACCTCGTTTACACTGAATGGCGTTTACACTGCTTACCAGAAAATTCTCATCTATCAGAAATTATACCTCTCCTTATTGGCTACGCAAAAACGCTTAAACTACGCGAGATTATATTTAGAGATCACGGTGAAAAAATGGAGAGCGTAGAGCGCTTTCTTTATGCCGAATCAATTCTGAGAGAGCCCTTACAACTCGTCACAGCTGTTCAAAGTATGCTCTATTCACAGTGTGGTCGGGATGTGGATTTAGGTCGTGTACAAGCAGAAATACAAGCTATTCCTGATGCAGATTACATCGTGCCGCTGTCTTGGTGGCAAAATTATTTGCAGAAACATTATGCAGATACAATCGAAAAGCAACGCGCAGTTGTAGCTGAAGAGTTCGAGAAGACTCTTCAACGTCGAGACTTGTCAGAAGACCAGATATTGACCATTTCCCAAGGCTATCAAGATAAGCAATCACAAAGAGTCTACGGACCGATCACTGAACATTTGGTTCAGCAAATACCAGTTTTTTGAAGCAGACGCCATCGCAGAGTTTTCGGTAAATTCCGCACCCGAATCATTCGAAGCCTCGTCACGCTTAAGATGGAAGTCTCTTCTAAGCGGGCCAGATCCACTTATAGCCTAACTTTGACGCTTGCAATGCAGCAGAGTCTAGAACCCAATTTAAACTTTAATCGACTATCATGGAGGATTCAATGAATTCTAGCCTCTTGAATACACAGTGTGTATTATAGCCGATTCAGTTTGAATTGATCATTTTGACCTGCGTGAAAGCCTCGCGATTGATCGATCGTAACCTGCCTCATATTTCTAATATGAAGCAGGTTACGATCGATCAATCCCGAAAGCTTTGACGCGGTGAAAATTATGAATTCAAACTGAATCGGCTATATAGCCAATTAAATATGGCAAAGATCATGCTCACCACGATTGATAAGAGGCAGTTCCGGTTCATTTTTGCAACAGCCTTTTGGTGCTTTGTTGCGGCTTCCATGTCCTATTTGCTCTTCCCCCCTCTCTTTTTGAACCCCTCATTCCCTCTACTGCCAGCTGACACGGGTGCGATTGAACGCGCCATCTATTTGAGCATCGCCCTTGCGATCTACCCCCTCGGTCAATTCATAGGGTCACCCATTTTGGGCAGTCTAGCTGACTCGCGCGGTCATAAACGCATTCTTCTTATATCTCTTGTGATTGCTGCTCTCGCTAATTTAGGCACCGCGATTGCTATTACTATGGGCCAACTTTGGCTCTTAATCACTAACCAGTTTATTTTCGGCTTTATGGATGGCAATATTGCGATTGCAAGAGCGATGGCAACTGAGGTCAAATCCATCCCGAAAGAAAAAAGCCTTGGACTCATCGATGCCGCCTACTGCGGAGCCTACATCTTCGGCCCTTTCATCGGAGCTTGGCTATGCAAACACAGCATTGATTTACCCTTCTATGCAGCCTGCTTCATTTTTGTTTTTCTCTGCTTGCCAGCAGCCCTCTTAATCAAAAAAACTCCAATAGCTCGGACCGTGCGTTCCAAACAGAGTCTGCTCAAACGCACAAAAATGCTTTTCTTCAACCGCCATCTAAAAATCCTACTATTGACAGTCACCATCTTCACTTTAGCTGTCGATATCTACTATGAATTTGGTCCCGTTTATCTCACTTTAAAGTGGATGTATGACCCCTCCCAACTCATTTGGTATAACGCCTTTCTCTGCATCGGTCTTGTCGTTGGAAATGGATGGCTGCCCGGTTTTCTTTGCCCGAGATTCCCCGAGAAATTCCTTCTTTATACTTCTCTTGCTGGATTCGTTTTACTCATGATTCCGATGGCGTTTACAGATAGCGTCCTGTTGATGCTCACTCTTTTTGGACTCATTGGACTTGTCATCGGTGTTGCAGTCACAATCCTCACGGTTCAAATTTCCAATAGCGTTTCTCAAGAAATACAAGGAGAGATAATGGGAGTCCAGCAATCTTTCAGGGTTCTAGGAGATGCTACCATCTGTATCTTCGGCGGAGGGCTCCTTATCCTCTCTTCAAAAGTGGTCCTGATCCTTTCCGCAGCTGTAGCCTTGACTGCTTTAATCTACTACCGATTGGCAACGTCTGCTGCATCTGAAAAAACCGCAAACTGAATCGACTATAATTCTCCTGAAAATCAATAGGCTGCAATAAAAAAATTTAAAAAAGAAAGATCTCATGAATTAATTCAGAGGAGTCGTTATAATTACCCGGAGCAATCACCGACATCTAGTAAGAAGGAAGGAATCAAGGGAAGGCTCGAACCACACTCGAGGCACTTCTGCAGCTAATGACAAAAGAAAAACAGCAATTTTGGATTATTTTAACGATTGTCTTTTTGGGCTTTGTGGGAATTTCGATCCCCTATTTGATCTTCCCCCCACTCTTCCTCAACCCTGATTATCCACTTCTCCCAATTCATTGGAGCGCTTCAAATCGCGCCTTTTTCCTAGGCATTGCTTTGGCTGTTTATCCTTTTGGACAGTTTATAGGAGCTCCTCTACTAGGCTCTCTCTCCGATCAATATGGCCGGAAACATCTTCTAACAGGAAGCCTCTTCGTAAACGCCCTCTCTACAGTTTTCACTGCGATTGCTATCGCTAAACAGCAGCTTGGGTTGCTAATTATAAGTCGCTTTATATCAGGAGTTATGGAGGGTAATATCTCGATTGCCCGCGCCATGGCAATCGATCTAAAATCATTGTCAAAGAATGTGACTTTAGGTCATATAAGCGCCGTCACTTCATGCGCCTATCTTATAGGACCTTTTTTCGGGGGTATACTAGCAAGTTTCAGCATTTCTATACCTTTCTATTGCATGTCTGGTTTTTTCATTATACTGACATCTCTTTCAGCATTTGTCCTGAAACAGAGCCGGGCTCCCCTGGCAAGTTGCAAAAGTTTTTCCCAACAGGTTAATTTTATAAAAAAAATTAGAGTTTTACTTGCCAACAAGCAGCTGAAATTTTTGATCTTAGCCTCTACTTTTTTCACACTCGCAGTCGATATGTTTTATGAATTTGGACCTGTCTATCTGACACTTAAATGGAGACTCGTACCATCTCAATTGATTTTTTACAATGCTGCTTTATGCATAGGGCTTGCCATAGGTCATAGCTTTTTACCCTCCTTTCTGGCAGACAAAATCTCAATACGCTCATCCATCCTCTACTCTATTGGAATTTTCACTCTTTTTCTAATCGGGATTATATTGACAGAGTCAACCGTTGTGATGATGACACTTTGTGGTCTTATTGGGCTTGTTATAGGACTAGCTGTCACAGCTTTGACGGTGATTATCTCAGACACAGCATCAGAGCAGATACAAGGTGAAGTGATGGGGACGCAGCAAGCTTTACGAGTATTGTGTGATGCTCTGATCTGTCTATGTGGGGGTATCTTGTTGATATTTTCAGTAAAAATGATTTTAATCATTGCGGCCATCCTTTCTCTTAGTACCCTCGTTTACTATTCTAGGAGTCGAATTGAGGGTCAAACGATCTCTACTAAGGAAGGATCATGACAATTGGAACGATCGGGAAACCTCTAGCGCGGGAAAAGCAGCAGCTTTGGGCCATTTTGACAATTGTCTTTTTGGGTTTTATAGGACTGTCGATCTCCTATTTAATCTTCCCATCGCTCTTTCTAAACCAGGCCTCCCCTCTACTTCCTCAGAACTGCAGCGATCCTACTCGCGCGCTTTACCTAGGACTTGCGTTCGCTGCATATCCATTAGGTACATTTTTTGGCTCACCTCTTTTGGGTGCCCTCGCTGACGCATACGATCGCAAACACCTGCTCACGATTAGTTTGATTGTGACCGGCTGTACAGATTTATTGATTGGGGTCGCAATCGCCAAGCAGCACTTAGGGATGTTTTTGGCAAGCCTTGTAGCTTCTGGTATTATCGGGGGGAGCATCGTTACCCTTGCCCGTGCGATGGTGACTAATTTTAAGACACTACCAAAGCATGCTACTTTTGGAAAGATAACCGCTGTAAAGTCAATTGCTTATGTTATCGGGCCAGTCATCGGTGGTTTGATGACTAGCAACCGATTTTTTTCTCTGCGTGCGCTTTTCGTGCCCTTTTTCTTCACAAGCACTCTCTTTTTTATCTTGGCTTTGGTTTCAGTCGTGATGGTTCGAAAATCGGGAAGACATGCTTGTGATCCTGAGCACACTGTGCGAGAGCGGCTCAATTTTCTAAAAAGAGCTAAAACTTTGTTAAGAAATAAGCATCTCAAGTTTTTGATGTTAGCTTCAACCTCTTTTGCGATCGCTGTCGATATGTTCTATGAATTTGGGCCGGTTTATCTAACTGTGAAGTGGTCGCTGATTCCTGCACAGCTGATTATTTATAATACTTCTTTATGCATTGGGCTTGCGATTGGGACAGGTCTTCTTCCGCCGTTTTTTGCCAAGCGCTCTTCGCGTTTATCGATTGTCGGTACAACTTGGGGATTTGCATTGATTGTCGTTTTGATTGCATTCACAAACTCTTCTCTCTTGATGCCAGTCCTTTTTGGTGCAGGTGGGGTGGTGATTGGGCTTGCGGAGACTTTTTTGATTGTGAAAATCTCAGATTGCGTTCCAGAGGCTATTCAGGGTGAGATTATTGGTATGCAGCAATCGATGATTATATTAGGAGATTGTTTTAGTTCTCTTTTGGGTGGGGTGTTGCTGATTTTATCGTCTAAGATTATTTTGTTATTTGCGGCTGTTCTTTCGATTGCGACGATGCTTTACTACAGACGTGATCTCAAATCGTTATAGCCGATTTTTAACGTGCTCTAAAATTGTATCAAAGAGGAGCTTTCTTGATTGATCTCCCTCGACTCTACACTCGAAGTGGACGCCGCTCAAAACAGCGACACCCTTGCCAACTTTACAGGAAATAATCGCTGCTGGATTACCTTCGATATCATCATAAGTGGCAATCACTTCACTAGCCATTCCTTCAAAGTAGCAACCCCCATTAAAGTAGACTGGGATCACTTCTCCTTGCCATTTCACCTTGGCAATACGCGCTCCTTGCTGGCTGTCATAGCGGAAGAGATTTTTCCCATAAGCTGGGCCGATAGCCCTTCCTGAAAAAAACGCGAGCTCTCGATCAGCGATAACCTCAAGCTCTCCCCCCTCTTCGAAAATAACTTGTTTCGAGGCATAGTACCCTCCAGCACAGATCCCTAAGTAAGAGCCCCCATTTTCAACAAAAGCACGGATTCTCTGATTGGGTTCTCCCTTAAGATTATGGTGATAAGGAACATCACGACCGCCCGGAATAATGATAAGATCAGTTGACCTTTCCCAATCGGAAGAGAGAAAGAAGCGGCTGTCGACCTTTTTAGGTCTTTGGGGCATTTGAGAAAAAAGTTGACGAAAGAGAGGGCCATCAACACCCTCTCCAAAGTAGATTACTGCTTCCATCGACTCAAAATAGGCAGTAGCGTTGCGGCTGCGCCCACTTTCAATAGATCACCCAAAATGAAGGGGTAGAAACCCAAAGCAAAAGCTGATTGAAAACCAATCATAAAACTAAGCCAGAGAGCCCCTGAAGTCAGAATGATTGCGCTTCCAAGCAATAAAGCTAGCAAAGCATACTTGCGACTGCGACCTCTTTCAAAGAAGAACCCAACGACAAAAGCAGCCACGACGCAGCCAAAAAGATAGCCACCTGTTGCTCCAAAAAGAATCAAGAATCCAGAAGAGAAACCACCGAAAAAAGGCAAACCTGAGGCTCCTTCTGCAAGGAAAGTAAGTACAGCAAGCGCCCCTCTACGACTACCGAGGCTTGCACCTACAATTAGAACAGCGAGAGATAACATTGAAAGGGGAACTGGTGTGAACCAGAGCGGCAAGCTCAGTTGTGCCATCAGCCCTAAAAAGAGCGAACCCCCAAGAATCCAAAGCAAATTATATAGAGCTGAACCTAAGTGGCTCTTGCGCGTTGCTAAGGCAGACAAAACATTCATAAAATTCCTCCAAATATCGGAGTCTAAGTCTACCGATCATCTCAATAAACTACAAGCTTGAGAAGATAGAATTTCGAAATTATTTTTTTGGAAATAAAATATAAATATATATAAAAATCAGTTGAAAAGATAGAAAAACATTTGAAGGGGTGAATATGAGTTGGGTAAAGGAGTTCAAAGAGTTTGCTCTTAAGGGTAACATGGTGGATTTAGCAATAGGAGTGATCGTAGCTTTAGCCTTTGGCAAAGTGGTCAATTCTCTTGTTTCAGATATACTGATGCCTCCCATAGGATTTTTACTAGGGGGTGTGGACTTTAGCGCTCTTTCTGCGAAGTTAGGAAGTGTTGAAATCAAATATGGTCTTTTCATCAATGCAGTCATCAGCTTTTTAATTATCTCTTTGACAATTTTTGTAATTGTTAAGGGCATGAATAGGTTGCGTAATTCGAAGGAGACAGCAAAAGAGTGTCCTGAGTGTTTGATGTCAGTCCCGATTATGGCAAAAAAGTGTTGTCACTGCTGTTCCGAACTATAGGTGTATAGAGATTAAAACTGTTTTGAACCGCTTTGCGGCTCACGTGGGTATAGCGGTCGGTGGTAGCAATCGTCGCATGGCCTAGCATCTCCTGAATCACCCGCAGCTCGGCACCACCCTCAAGAAGATGGGTAGCAAATGAATGCCTGAGTGTATGGGGGGAAATTGTTTTGATAATGCCAGCTTCCAAAGCTCTCTTTTTGATCATCCGCCAAACTAACACTCGATCCAGTGGCTTCCCATTTCTCGACAAAAAAAGTATAGGACTTTCATTTTCCCTAACCGCGAGGTAGCGATCGACCGCCTCAATCGCTTTGCGACCAATCGGCACCATTCTCTCTTTGCTGCCTTTTCCCATGACGCGCACAGCAGTGTCGCTCACATTTTGAATTTTAAGTTGACAAAGCTCCGAGACTCGAAGACCACTGGCATAGAGAACTTCCAGAAGAGCGCGATCTCGAAGACCGATGAAACCGGAAGGCGGAGGGATCTCTAGAAGCCTCTCTACCTCTGCTTGAGTCATTACCTCCGGAATCAGCTGCCACATCTTCGGCGTCTCAAAGTAGGCTGTCATATCGACTTCGATCAACTTTTCACGCAAAAGAAACCGGAAAAAAACCCTGAGAGAGATCATAGTGCGTCCCAAAGAAGAGGAGGCTAGCTGAAGATTTGAAAGAAATTCATAGAGGAGTTCGATGGTAAGAGCACGACCCTCTAGAAAGGTAATCAGCTTTTGGATGTCTCTTTGATAGCATTCAATCGTATTGGGAGCAAGTCCTTTTTCAGAAGTTATGTAGAGAATGAACTCTTCGAGCTGCTCCTGCACTTCAATTCTCCAAAACAGCTGCAAGCTCGTCGATGACCTCTTGCTGAACACTCCCCATGGCAACATGAAAGAGTTCACCGGTTTCTAACAACTCATAGCACTGCATGTCTTTTTTAGATAGTTGTGGACGGTGCGCAAGCTCCTTGCGCCTCTCTAGGTAAAGAGCCAGAAGATAGCGAAATTCCTCTCGATTGCGAAAAAGCTGCAATGCTTTTTCGTCAGGAGAGCGGCCTGCTCTAAGTGGAATTTTTCCCTGCCAAAAGGGGCCTGTTTTCTCCCAACAAACGAGGCAATAGTCAGAGCGCTCTTCCTCTACAACCTGGGAGATGTAAGAATCGCCAAAATCAAAAGATTTTTGGCATTTTTTACAAGTAGAGGAGCGTCTTGGAAGTTTCATCTCTCCATTCTAGCCAATCATCAATTCCATTTCAAATGTCCTTTTCGATGGTGCTATAGAGCTGAATCAGTTTGAATTGGCTATAAAGTGGCGGGCTGAATGCAGGAAAGCAGGGGTTCAGCTCGCGCCCTTGCCCCCAATCCAAACTGATTCAGCTATAACTCAATCAAATTAGCATTTTGAACTAGACGTCAAATCCGATATTTGAGATGAGTTGTAAAAAAACGTCAGTTTAAGGAGCATTCCATGGCCCAAGCCACTCACAATAACTACCGCCAATATAAATCTGTCCATATTTTGAAGGGACTTGCTACCCATCCTCATGATCTCACTTTTGAAGGAAACCTATCTCCAGAAAGAATCGAGCGCTATTGTGCTCAAGCAGGGGAATTTAAGCTTCTCTATGCAACTGAACGCGTTAATGATGACGTATTACAAGCGTTGAAAGAATTGACCCATGAGGCTCACTTACCAGAAAAGATGGCCGCGATGCAAAGGGGTGATGTCATCAACAAGATCAACGGCTATCCTAGTGAAGAGAGAGAGGTCCTCCATACCGCCATGCGTGACTTTTTCCTCCATCCTAATCAAGGAGAAGAGGCTACTAAAGCAACCCGGGCTGCCAAAGCAGAGTGCGACAAGCTGCGTGATTTTCTACAGCAAATCGATAAGAAAAACCAATTCACTGACATCATTCAAGTGGGTATCGGAGGCTCCTTCTTAGGGCCAGCTGCTTTCTCTATTGCAACCGAGGCTTTTGCTAAACACAATAGACGTGCTCACTTTGTCTCTAACGTCGATCCCGACGATGCAGCAGCTGTGATGCGCCTTGTAGATCCCAAAAAGACTTTAGTCGTGGTCGTCTCAAAGTCTGGCTCCACTTTGGAGACTGTGACCAATGAAGCTCTCGTCCGTAGCTACTTTGAAAGAGCTGGTTGCAACCCTAAAGAGCATTTCATCGCTGTGACAGGGGAAAAGAGTCCGATGGACAATCCTCATCGCTATTTGGCTTCATTCTATATGTGGGATTTCATCGGAGGACGCTACTCAGTGACTTCGATGGTTGGAGCTGTCACGCTTGCCTTTACAATCGGCTTCG
>CAZXQV010000017.1:0-13593 GCA_964643195.1 uncultured bacterium
AAATTATTACGCCGAGAGCTGGATTTCGTCTTCAGTTTAGTACTTACAAGTGTGATTGTGAGGAGTTTTTTGTCGACATGGTAGAAGTGATCACCTTTGGAAAGGCGAGTTTTTATCGTTCATTGGATAAGCCTAAGAGTTTTGTAATTCCGACAGGAGATTATGATCTAGTTGAAGTGCGCGAAGCGCGCATGGTGATCAAGAGTGCGACTGTTGAAAAAGTCAAGATTGCAGGTGGCAAGAAGGAAGAAGAAGAGAAGTTTGAGAAGAAAGGGCGCACTAAGCGTTCGCGCAAGAAGAAGGGAGACAAGCCTGAAGAAGTGAAGCAGCAGGAGAGTGGAGCACCAAAACCGGAGGCTCTTCCGCAAAAACAAGAGCCTCGCAAAGAGATTGTCCCTCCTAAAGCAGAGTCAGTAGAACCAAAAGAGCGTCGCTCTTTGATTCCTCCTCCGGCGACTTTAATTTCAGAATCTATGGCACGTTACAAGCCTGAGATGAAAGAAGCGATCATAGAAGAAACTTCTGAGTAATTTTGTGAAAAACCTGTTCATAGAAAGTGCCCTGTATTTTGCAGGGCTTTTTCTTTTTAGGGCTACTTCCAAAAAGGTCCAGCGATTCCCGCTGGAGGTTTTTTTCTTTTATAGTCAATCGGTTGCAAGATTTCATCTCCTAAACTTTTTTCGTTATTGTCTTTGCTAGTCAAAGATTTAGCGTTATTGCTAGGGGAAATTGCTGAAAAAGGTCATTTTATAGCCGATTCAGTAGAAAAATGCAGTGTTTGACCGCGCCAAAGCTCTCGGGCCTCAACGATCCTAAATGACCTTAAAAACTCACCTTACGCACTTTTTCTCTCACCGAGAGGGATTGCTGCAGCCAATCTACAGCCGATCACTCCTTGATCAACTCGCAAGGAGTTGGCCTTCCTTGTGATCGTTGTATCTTGGTAAGGTGAGTTGATAATTTTGATGCGGTGAAAATGATCAATCCAAACGGATTCAGCTATACAGTCTAAGCTGCAAACAACCTTTCGCTCCTGTAGGGAAAGGTTGCTTGCAATTAGTATTACAATTTTTTCAAAACTTCTGAATCGCTTCCATCGGGTAGCATTTTTGCTTCTCTATTATGCAAGTAGAGTAGAATTGGAGGTGCAACAAAGAGTGAGCTGCAAGTTCCAATTGCTATACCGATTGTCATGATGAGCGCAAAATTCAAGATCGTCATGCCTCCGAAGAAGACAAGAGCGAGTAAGACGATCAATGTTGTTCCACTGGTCATCACTGTACGGCTCAATGTTGCATTCAAAGCGTGATTGACAATCTCGCGGAAGCTCACACGGCGCATCAATCTGATGTCTTCACGGATTCTATCAAAGATGATGATAGTATCGTTCAGCGAGTAACCAACAATAGTCATTAAGGCTGCAATGACCTGCAAATTGATTTGAATCATTCCAAAGAAGGCATGGAGTATGGCTAATACAGCAATTGTCAAAGCCAAGTCATGGACAAGCGCTACGGTTGCTGAGAGGGCATATTTCCATTCAAAGCGGAAGGTGATGTAGATCAAAATGCCGATGAGTGCCAGCAATAGGCCCATCAACGCTTGGTTGCGCATCGTTGAGGAGAGCTGACCACTCATCTGAGTCCAATGCAAATTAAGGTCATTCAATGATGCTGGGTTGATTTGTAATCCACCAGCCTCTAATGCATTAACAATCCAGACAATCCGAGGATAACTCTGGTAGGCAAAGAGAGGATTTTCAACTGTTGGGAAAGCGTCAATATTGGCAAACGGACGACCTGGCTGCTCCAATCCCATACCAAGTTGAATACGGAGCTGATTCGGACGGTTGAGCTCTTGAATTTGAAAGTCTGTTCCTTTCGCTCCAGCTTTCAACAAAGCAGTTTCTGCTTGATCTCTGTAAGCGATGCCAGCTTTTTCATGAAGATCCACGGTTAAGGCGTAACCTCCAGTAAAGTCCATGCCAAAAATAGAGTGGCGCTCTTTCACAAAGAAGACACCTCCAACCAAGACTACCAAAAGTGCGGCTATGATCATAGGGCGCGCAAGCTTCAAGAAATTGATCTGGGTTCCCTTAAATAGAGCAACCATTTTTAATACTTTATGCTTAGGATTCTGTACCCATCCTGCAAAGAAGAAGCGGGTCATAAAGAGCGCTGTAAACATCGAGCTTACGATACCGATGATCAATGTGAGCGCCAACCCCTTGACTGGACCAGCATCGAAGTTGAGCAAGATGATTGCTGCCAAGATGGTTGTCAAGTTAGAGTCAACAATCGCTGAAAAAGCTTTGCGATAACCAGCAGCCACAGCCAAGGGAAGTCTTCCAGAGAGAGCAAATTCTTCACGAATTCTCTCAAAGACAAGCACATTAGCATCAACTGACATGCCGATGGCTAAGATGATACCCGCAATCCCTGGAAGGGTTAAAGCCGCTCCCAAATTCTGCAAGACACCCCAAATGATCAATAGATTAACCAGCACTGCTAAACAAGCGATCACACCACTAAATCTATAAACAGAGATCATCAGGATCGCCATCAAGAGCAAGCCGAGCGCAGCTGCAAAGATTCCTTGGCTCCTTTGCTCTGAGCCGAGATCTGGGCTCACATTCTCCTCAGAAAGGATCTGCGGTGTAAAACTCAAAGAACCAGCTTTTAAATCAGCAGCCAGTTGATTAGCCTCTCTTTGTGAGAAGTGACCTGTGATTCGGGCTGTATCACGCAATGCTGCATTGAGAGTGGGTGCATTGATGACAGTGCCATTCAAAATGACAGCCATTCTCCAGCCCCGGCCATTGCTATAGCTCTCCTTAGGAGTGCCACCAATTTTCTCTTCGGAAAACTGAGATGTCCAACTATAGAAGGCATCACGAGGGTTGACCTTCTGGCCAAAACGGTTCACATAGGAATTCTTTACCGAGAAGTAAAGAGTATTGCCCTCTTTGGGATCGTAGCCCGCTTGAATGTCCATCAGGTTTGCGCCTTCCAGAGCATAATTACGGAATACAATCAAAAGAGGATAGGTCTGTCCTTGCCAGTCAGTGTAATCCTTGCCGCGGAACATTGTCACAGCACTCAATGTGTCATCAAATGCGTTAGAGCGCGGGCCAGCTTTTGGTCCTGCAAAGCGAAGGCCGCTATCATAAAGTAGCTTAGCATGCCCCGTGTATGGGTTAAACTCATCTGGATTATCAGGATTTCCTCCCAAATGTGTCCAAGCAATCTCATTAATACTGTCTGTATCTGTGCGGTTTGTTATCACCGCTTCATTCCACACCTCTTCTAAAAATGTGTTGACAGCTTCAGCAAGCGTAGGATTCTGACTTGTGAATTTTTCATTCACTACATTGAAATACATCGCTGATGATTGAATCAGCTCTGCTGCAGAAAGAGCTTGTGAACCTGGGAAGTCGAGAACAATCGATGAACCTTCCGTACGAATGGCAACCTCAGAAACACCGAGTCTATTGACTCTGGAATAGAGCTCGTTGACTGCCTGCTTCAAATCATCTTCATTGGTGATCGCCTGACCATCTTGATCCCTAAGACCAATCCGCACAGTTTTTCCACCAGATAGGTCAAGACCCCACTTCAATACTTTGCGTTCATCGCCACGGAAGTATTTGATAGTACTTAACTTCAAGTTACTTAAGAGAACATTTTGCGTAGGCTTTGGCACATCATAACGCATTCTTGGATCGACAGAGACACGGGTTTGGCGGTATTCATCTTGCCATTTGACTAGATCCTCTTGAATACGTGTGCCGATCTTATTGCTTGTCAAAATGCGCTCTTCTTTGTCTGTAAACTCAAGAATAGCTTTCTTTTTACTGCCTTTTACTTGGAAGTTTTCGCGAGTCGCTGCAATCAAAAAAGAGTAGTAGTCATCAAGTTCGAAAATATAGTCGTCTTTGTACCGTGCAGAAAAACCTGAATGCTCACCTGGGTAGCCAATGAATCCATTTTCCCTCATTAAATCTTGCAATGCTTTGAAGCGTGCTTCATAGCTGCGCTTCTCTGGGCTGTCAGGTAGATCCATGTATTTTTGACGGATAGACCCCATTCCTTTGGCAATCACGTAGAGAGAACCAGGTCTAAAGCCCTCCTCCACACTTTTTTCCATGGCAGGAGTGTAGACAACAAGGCCGAGTTTACTGTTTTTATTCGCGTTATGTTGGGTGATCGGATAATTACGACTTCCAAGCTCCCCACCCTCTTCTTGCCACTGCTTTTGTAGGAGATGAACTAGAGTTTCTGCTTGCATTTCAGCAATCTTCCCAATATCAAGCAGAAGCAGGCTTGAGCTATTGGTTAGCTGGTTGAGGGTCACTTTGAAATGAGCGACTGAAGGAGAAATCGTTTCATCAGATTTACGAGCTACAAGAGCAATTTCGTTGAAAAGAAGCTGGTTGAGCTTCTCTTGTTGGATAGCTGCTGCCTCAGTAGAGCCCTCTTTAGTCCGGATCGCTACCACATCGTCATGTAGAACAATCTCAATCAAATCTTTGTTCCAATCGATTTCAAGTTTGCTAACAAAGGGGTTATGATTGCCAAGATCTACAGTTTGTATTTTAGTTGTTGGAATCTCACCTTTCTCAAGAAGGTTGACTACTCCTTCACGAGAAAGTGGTGTCAGGCCCATTTCAAAGAGGCTGCTATTGCGGCGCACGATGGCAAGCGCTGAATCCACAGTATTTTTTTGATTTTGGAAAACTTCCAATCTCTGCTGCTCAACTGAATCGAGGAAGCTATCACTGCTTTTCTTTTCTTCTAGTTTGGCAATGCGGCTCTTGAGGAGTTTACTTACATTTTCCAGACGCCCTAGAAATGCATGGATCAATGCAGAGCGGTCGACACCTTTGGGTACTGCTGTGAAACTTGCAAAGTAGCGTTTTGTAATCGGACTTGTATCTCCAAAACTGTTTTCGTAATCTACAATAGAGCGGGCAAGTGGGATGATCGCTTCGTTTTCATCCATTGGCCCTTCGCTCAATGCACGAAGCAGGCGAGCCGGCTCACTTTGACCCGCAAAACCTAAGGCAATTTCAGAAGCGCGTTCAGCAATCAGGGTGCGGTAGCCCGCGGATAGCACTCCATTTTCCATTTTAGGAACAAATTGGAAGTAATCACTGATTGACTTAGGATCAAAACGAATCCCAATTTTGCGCTGAATCGTCACACTCTTCTCGTCAAGAGCAGAAGGAGTCAACTGAGCCGGAACAAAAGGAATCAAAGCGCCGGCTCTATACAGGGTACGTTCAAAGAGAGCAGCCTCTTCTTCTTTCTTGAAGCTCATATGGATAAGGCGAGGATCTTCTTGGTCGAGAGTAATTTCTGTTGGCTTAACACCTATGTTTTTGGATTGAGCAGCAAGCCAAGCGATAGAGAAATCTTCAAGACCGTTGACTCTTGCGACGATCTCTTCGCTGACGCGCTTGGCTTCTTTTTCAGCAATAGGACTCTTGAGTGATTTAGAGTAGAAGAAGAGAGTGGGAAGAACATTGTAGACTGTGAGCAGGAGGACAGCCATGATGAGAAAGAACTGCCAACGTTTACGCTTTTCCATAGAGTTGCTACCTTTTTTTTCAGTGTGTTGAGAATATCAACAGTTAGACTATCTGTCAAGAAAGCTGAATAGCTCCACAAATAGAGAGTAGAGCCCTCAGAACTAGACTAAATTCAAAATTTTAAATCTTTCTTCTGTAAAGTTTTGAACTGATTTGGCTATAAATGGAGAGTTCTGTATGCTTTTCTGTAATATAATGATGCATTACCTCCCCGAGGAACTCGCTCAGATCCGGCATCTTCCTGCTCACGTTTCTATAATAATGGACGGTAATAGACGTTGGGCAAAAAAAAGGGGAGTGTTAAGTGGAGGCCATTGGGAAGGCGCTGAGACTGTCGATCTCATTGTGGAAGCTGCAGCAGAAATGGGCGTCGAAGTTCTTACTCTATATGCCTTCTCTACAGAAAATTGGAAACGATCGACGATAGAAGTCATCACTCTCCAAAAAATTCTAGAGACTTTTCTTCAAAAAAAATGCGATAAGATGGTGAAGAATGGCATTCAGTTTGATGTGATTGGAGATGTTTCAGCCTTTCCTGCGCGGATTGGACTAGAAATCGAACGAGTTAAGAAAAAAACGCTTGAAGGAAATAGGCTGCAGTTAAGGTTAGCTCTTAACTATGGAGGGCGTGATGAAATCTGCCGTGCTGCCAATCAAGTGGGGGAGAAAATGGTGCGGGGAGAGATCAAAAAAGTTACAGAAGAGATTTTTGAGAGCCATTTGGATACTGCGGGGTTAAAGCCTCTCGATCTATTCATTCGTACTGGAGGAGAGATGAGGGTAAGTAATTTTTTGCTTTGGCAGTTGAGCTATGCAGAAATCTACGTGACCGATACACTGTGGCCAGACTTCACACCCAAAGATTTATTGAAAGCTGTATTGAATTATGAAAAAAGAGAGAGGCGGATTGGAAAATGAGTGAAAAAAAGAGGAGCGATCTCTTTTATCGCATCCCCATTCTAACGGTAAGCGCCCTTCTTGTGGCGGCTTTCATTTTTTTAGGGGCTTATCAACCTCTACGTTGGATTTTTACCGCTGCAACTGCAGGAATTGCGGCGCTTGCACTATTCGAATATTATGTGTTGGTAAGGCAGAAAGGCTTTTCTCCGGCATATACGATTGGTGTGGTGACCGCTGTTCTGTACATCTTTGCTATCTTTTTTAAGACACAAGGCCCTCATCCACATTGGGATTCTCTTTGGCAAAAAATGCCAGAGATTATTTTGACGATTGGTTTTTTTAGCTGCTTTGTGCGCTATGCTTGGTCGGGTAAAGATCCCATTATCAATATTGCCACTAGCTTTTTAGGAATCGTTTATTTAGCTGTACCTTTTGGTCTAGTGGTTCGTATCATGTATTTCTTCATGTTTGAAGGAGCAAGCGATCCTTATTTTCAAGGCAGTTGGTGGATCATATATTTGATCGCCGTCACGAAAGCAGCTGATATGGGTGGCTATTTTATCGGGAGGACAGCGGGTAAACGGAAACTTGCTTTTAAGATCAGTCCTAATAAAACTCTTGAAGGTGCGCTTGGTGGGCTTATAGCTTCGATTCTTATAAGTTTACTGATTTGCTATTTAGGTAAGCGGTTTGGACAGGTCTTTATGGGCTTTACTTATCTCAGCTCGATTGTTTTGGGATTGTTAATCGGCTTTTTTGGTCAGATGGGAGATTTGGCAGAATCACTGCTGAAACGTGATGCGAATGTCAAAGATAGCAATACACTGCCAGGTGTGGGCGGCATTTTAGATATGACAGATTCTATTCTTTTCACCGCGCCTGTTGTTTATATTTTTTTGAGGGTTCTATACGCATGATTATTGTTATAGATGGACCTGCCGGCACAGGAAAGACGACGATTGCCAAGCGGGTTGCTGAAAAACTGGGTTACCACTATTTCGATACAGGCGCTCTCTACCGTTCCGTCACCCATTTTATTTTGAAAAAAAAGGTCGATATTAAGAATAATCAACAAGTCGAGCGTTTGCTCCAAGCTTTTCAGTTTGAAGTTAAAGATCGCCACTATTTTGCTAATGGTGAAGATGTTACTGAAATCATTCGTTCGCCAGAAGTGACCGCTCAGGTTTCAGCTGTGGCAGCACTTCCGCTTGTGCGCGAGATGCTTATCCATGTGCAGCGCAATTTTGCTCTTACTAAGCATGCAGTTTTTGAAGGGCGTGATCTTGGTACGGTTGTCTTTCCCGAGGCTGATTTAAAGATATTTCTAACAGCCAGGCCTGCTGTCCGTGCTGAAAGACGCTATCTTGAACTAAAAAGCAAGACAGTGACAACGGAAGCAGAAGTGCTGAAACAGTTGATCGAACGTGATCACTTTGATAGCACAAGAGAAATCGCTCCTCTCAAACAAGCAGAAGATGCACATCTAATCGACACATCTGATCTCGGTATCGAGGGTGTCATCGAAAGAATTTCAACCCTTCTCCCCCAGTCAAAATGATTTTTCGAGCCTTTGCTTCTCTCATTGTTTTCGCATACTTCAAAATTTTTTATCGTTTACGTGTTCTCGGCAAAAACCGTCTGCCTAAGGGAGCTGTGATTATGGCAGCCAACCATGCCTCATTCTTTGATCCACCTTTAATGGGCTGTGTGATGTGGCCTGATGTTCCCTTTTTCCTTGCGCGTGGAACACTTTTTAATTCCAAGATTTTCAATTGGATCTTGAAGCAGTGTCGAGCGCTACCGATTAAGAGGGGTGAAGAAAATGCGGCGCTCTTCCGTCAAGTGGTGAAAGCGACCAAAGAGGATTATAAAGTAGCTCTTTTCCCAGAGGGTACTCGGACCAAAGATGGACAGTTGCAAGAGGCCTTACCAGGCATTGGTTTACTTGTGACTAAAGCTCATTGTCCCGTTGTTCCTATCTATATCGACGGGAGCTATGAGGCCTGGAGCTGTCATAGAAAAAAGCCCAAACTTTTTGGGAAGATTACAATTGTTTTTGGTGAGCCGATTGACTTTTCCAAAAAAGAGGGAGATCGCAAAGAGCTGCAGCGTCAAATAGGCGGAGCTATCATGGATGAAATTGCGAAATTAAAAAGGGAGCTCAAATGACACTGATTGCTGAAATCGATGACAAAGTAAGGGAGGCGATTTCTACAGAATTTCCTGACATCGAACCTGAAGTTGAGGTGACGCCAGCGACTTGTGAAAAATTTGGTCATTATCAATGTAATTCTGCAATGAAGTTGGCAAAAGTAACGAAGAGGAAGCCGCGTGAAATTGCGGAAGCTTTAGCCAAGCGTTTAGAGGATCCTATGTTCTCAAAGATTGAAGTGGCAGGTCCTGGCTTCATCAACCTCACTCTCGATGCGATATACATGGCAACCAAACTTACCAACATGGCCCATGATCCGCGGTTGGGGATTCCTCTGCCGAAAACAAAGCAGCGGATTATTGTAGAGTTTTCTTCACCAAATATTGCAAAGGAGATGCATGTAGGCCATCTGCGGTCCACGATTATTGGTGATGCAATTGCACGGCTCTTCGAGTTTTTGGGTCATGATGTTGTACGTCTGAATCACGTTGGAGATTGGGGTACAGCTTTTGGAATGTTGATCGCCTACATCCGTGAAGAAGTAACCGATGGATCAGAGGCGGATCTTCCGAGATTGATGGATTGGTACCGCGCTTCAAAAAAGAAATTCGACGATGATGAAGCGTTTAAAACCCGTGCGAGAGAAGCTGTGGTTGCTCTCCAAGGCGGCGATCCTTCTGCTCTGAAAGATTGGGAGCGTATCTGTGAAATCTCTCGCCAAGCCTTTCAGAAGATCTATGACACTTTGGATATTCAATTGGAAGAGAGAGGAGAGTCCTTCTATAATCCAGAATTACCAATGATTGTTGCCGATCTTGAAAAAAAGGGGCTGATCACCATTTCTGGAGGGGCTAAATGCGTTTTTCATGAAGGTTTTGCCATCCCGCTTATGGTTCAGAAATCAGATGGTGGTTACAATTATGATACAACGGATATGGCAGCTATTCTCCATCGCGTTCGAGAAGAAAAAGCTGCCCGCATCATTGTAGTCACAGATGGAGGGCAGAGTTTGCACTTCGATTTGATTAAAAAAACCGCGATTGCGGCGGGCTACTATGATCCAAACAAAGTGCGTTTTGATCATGTCACATTTGGAGTAGTTCTTGGTGAGGATGGCAAGAAATTCAAGACTCGTTCTGGCGAAACAGTGCGGTTGACTGAGCTACTCGATAAGGCTGTTGAAGAGGCGAAGCGCATCCTAAAAGAACGCGGTGATTCCAATGATGAATTAGCTCATATTCTCGGCATCGATGCTGTCAAATATGCGGATCTCTCATCTAATCGCATTAGTGATTATGTCTTTAGTTTTGAAAGAATGCTGCGTTTCGAAGGCAACACTGCAGCCTTTATTCTTTATTCTTTTGTGAGAGTGAATGGCATCAAAAGGAAGGTGGGTAAGGTCGATTTAGAAGATACAAAAATCGACCTCAAACATGCTTCTGAAGTTGATTTGGGTCTCACGCTTCTTCGCTTTTCTGAGATTCTTGAAAAGATGGAAAAGGATTTATTCCCGCATATTCTCACAGAATATCTTTATACATTAGCACAGAAGTTTAACAATTTTTTCCGAGACTGTCGTGTCGAAGGTGTGAGTGAACAAAATCAGCGGCTCTTGCTTTGTGATTGCACAGCACGCACAATGGCTCAAGGTCTTTCTATTTTAGGACTTAAGACTGTCGATCGTATGTGATATATAGTCGATTCAATTTGGATTGTGCTTTAAGAAACAATAGACTTGTGAGGATAGCCAGCCTCTTCCTTCACATACCGAGGAAGTGCGTAGCCAGATAGCCTCTTCGCCAGCTCTCTCATGAGAGCTCGCCCATCTGCTTCAAAATGGGCCGCTCCCTCTACTCGATCAAGTTGGTGGAGATAGTAAGGCTGCACTCCATGATCCACCAGCTCTTCGAAGAGTCTCTGCAAGGTCTCAACAGAATCATTCACTCCTCTTAATAGGACTGTCTGGTTCAGAACTGGAATGCCCAAACGGGCAATCTCTTTCAATTTTTCAAAAAGAATCGGATCCAGTTCATGTGGGTGATTAGTATGCACCATAAACCAAACCTGCTGGGGAATTTTTTCCAAAAGAGAGAGAAAAGAATGATCAATTCTTTCAGGAATACCCACTGGAAAACGTGTATGGAAACGGATTCTCTTGATGTGGGGCATCTCCAACCTCTTCAATAAAGCTGCTAAGCGCTCATCCGATAGAGAAAGAGGATCTCCCCCACTCAAAATAATTTCATTTAATTCTCCGTCACGAGCAATCTGCTCAATCTCGTGATTTAGATCACTCTCTCCATAATCAAAATGCCGACGGAAGCAATAACGGCAATGGACCACACAGGCCGAAGTCGGCATCAAAAGTGCGCGGTTCTTGTATTTTTTCAATAAGCGTGTCGACTGCTTGGATTCGTTATCCCCAACAGGATTACAGGTAAACCCCTCTTTTTTCTCATTCTCATATATAAAGGGGACAAATTGACGTAATAGGGGATCATCGAGCGTTCGTTTCTGGATCTTGTGAGCTAAACGTCTTGGCAAATTCAATACAAAAGGAGAGTTTGGTATGAGTTGTTTGCGCTGAGCATCATCTAGATTTAAAAAAGTACAAAGAGGATCAAGACGGGTAAAATTCTCCCTCAGTATTGCTTTCCACATATTATTTGCCTGAAAGCGTATTGGCTTTTACTTTGACTGGTGGAATGATCGGTTTGATCGGAGTGGTGTCAGGCTTTGTCTGGATCCTCTGGATCTCAGCACCCAGTTTCTGAAGTTTGGGTACAAGCTGTTCGTAGCCACGATCCAAAAAAGCAGCTCCACTAATATAACTGGTCCCTTTGGCAATCAATGCCGCCATGACATAAGCGAATCCCGCTCTCAAATCTGGAATCGCAATTTCTTTGCCGACAAGTTTAGTCTGCCCGCGGACAATCACGCTATGCAGATAATTTTGAAGAGCATAACGACAACATTTAGCGCCCAAACACTCTTTGAAAAGTTCAATATCAGCTCCCATCTCTTTGAGTGTCTTAGTATAACCAAAGCGGTTGTCATAAACGGTCTCATGGATAACAGAAGCTCCTTCAGCTTGGGTGAGAAGAACGGCGAAAGGTTGTTGCCAATCAGTCATGAAGCCTGGATGTACATCTGTTTCAATATGAGCTCCACCCTTCAAGGGACCATCATAGAAAAATTCGATCCCATCATCTTGAACTTTGAAGCCACCACCGATATCGCGGATATGGTTAAGGAAGGTCAGCATCGGTGCATGCTGTGCCCGTTCTACAAAAACACGGCCTTTTGTCGCAATGGCAGCCATCCCAAAAGAGGCTGCTTCAATCCGATCAGTCAAAACAGTGTGTACTACCTCATTAGAGGTCGTGTTGCCTTGGATGCGAATGGTGCGGTTTGCATCCATTTGAATATGAGCACCCATTTTTTGCAGAAAGAGAATAATGTCGACGATTTCAGGTTCTGTTGCTGCATTGGTGATAGTGGTTTGCCCCTGCGCCCTCACTCCAGCCAAAATGGTGTTCTCCGTGGCACCGATTGATGGATAGGGTAGGTGGATGTGATTTCCAAATAGGCCATTATGTGCATGAGCTAGATAAGCTCCCTCTTTGCGCATTTCGCGGTATTCGATGGTCGCACCCAATTTTTGAAGTGAGGCGATATGAAAATCAACTGAGCGTACCCCGATCGCATCTCCTCCAACAGTTGGAATGATCACATCTTCAGTAGTACGACCTAATAGGGCTCCTAACATTAATATAGGAATCCGATTAGCGCCCGAAAAACGCTGGGGAATATAAGAAGTCTTAAGCTCTTTGGTGATAATTTCAAGAGTGCCATTTTCTCTATCCCACTGTACCTCAGAACCTATCTCCTTACAAAGATTGACAGTGATCTCAACATCACCAATATTGGGCACATTATGAAAAATGCATTTCTTATTTGATAGCAAGGAAGCGACAAGCAATTTAGTCATTGCATTCTTTGCACCGGCTGAACGTACGGTTCCTTCAAGCTTGGAACCACCTTTGACTTCTAAAATATCCATCGACTGAAGTTATAATCTAAAGAAAAAAGAAATGCAAACTCCAAAGTATGAAACTTATATTAAGCATCATAAATTATTAATGGTTAGCATCAAAGAGATTTTGTGAGAAATGTTGTCTTTATCGTAGCTTTGCGCAATAAAAAAATGTTTGATAATTTAATCCAATCGACACGATAATAGGGATGTAACTACTGCACACAAGAGGTGTGCGGGTGCCCGGAGTACTCGGGAAAAGGAAATGCTTCTTAACAATATAAGGAGTTTCATATGAAACACTTAAAAATGGCTTTTGCAGCCCTATTCGTCGTAGGTGCTTTTAGCTTGGCCGGTTGTAGCAACTTCTGTGATTGCTTTGGCGATCCATGCGGTTGGTTCAACAATGACTGCTCTACAAAGCAAGAGTGCGCACCTAAGAAATGTTCACCATGCGATAAAGCTTGTTCACCTAAAAAATGCGCTCCATGCGACAATCCTTGCGCGCCTAGATGTTCACCATGTGATAAACCACGTTGCGAACCTGTTTGCAAGCCTAAGTGCGAGCCACGTTGCGAACAGCCACGTTGCGAACAGCCACGTTGTGAGCAGCCACGTTGTGAGCAGCCACGTTGCGAACAACCATGTAAGCCACGTTGCAACTAATAAGGTAAATTAACGCCCAATCCTCGAGACCAAAGGTCTCGGGGGAAGGGTCAAGAAGTTTCTGGAAACGGAAAAAACAACTGGAGTTTGAGATGGTGAAGACCATGCGTACCCTATTTACAGGACTCGCCTGTTCGAGTCTGTTATTTTTGGCAAGCTGCAGTGGGAGCTGGTGTGACTGCCTCTTTCCCTCTTGCGACACAAAGTGCCCGCCACAATCGTGCACACCTTGCCAGAAACCATGCTCTC